>NZ_DKLH01000097.1:0-65025 GCF_002455685.1 Sphingobacterium sp. UBA6645 | reverse complement strand
GAATTTTCGGGAGGGTTACAGATCATCTTGTCTAACTCAGGTCGATTCTTTGTCGAGCCTGATATTTTTTCCTCAAAGATCTTCTCGCAACCTGCTTTTTGAAGGGCTTCAATTTGCAAGTCTAAGTTCTGATCTCTAGTCGAAACTCTAACGTGCAAATAAAGCATTTCCTGACGCATTAGTTTTAAATTATGATAGTTTAATAAATAATTTAAAGTTACCAGACGAAAATGACAGGCATTTTAGCCGCGGCAATAAAGACGAATGCGAATATAATTGTCACGAATAATCTAAAAGGACATTAAAGGACTTTTTTGTATTTTTAGTCATATGGGTAAGGAAACGATAGGCGATAAAATAATAGATTTCAATCTTAATTTGGATTATGATGGGCCATTGCCTCCGGGGTTTCAGGTCATCAATCCTTTTCGGGATAATCCTTTGGCAGTAGATGTGATGAAGACTTTTTACCGCAAATTCTATGGCGATCATTTCAAGCGTTCTTTTATCATCGGCATCAATCCGAGCCGTCATGGTGCAGCGGTAACCGGAATTCCATTTACAGACACTAAACGACTTGCATCAGCATGTGGCATTTTGATGCCTTCTGCTCATACGCATGAGATTTCATCGGTCTTTATGTATAAGGCGATCGTTGCTTATGGAGGTGCACACGCTTTTTATCGGGATTTCTACATTAATTCGCCGTTCCCCCTAGCCATCGTCAGACAACACGGAAATGTCTGGCTTAACGCGAACTATTACGATGATCCTGAACTATTCGACTGCCTTCGACCCTTTATGATAGATATTATGAAAAGACATATCAATCTGGGTTTATACACGAAGGAAGTGTATGTTCTAGGAAAAAAGAATGCACAGTTTCTGCAGAAATTGAACAAAGAAGCAGGCTTATTTAATCGTACGGTTATTTTAGATCATCCCCGCTATATTCAGCAATACAAGTCAAAGGATGCAGAACTATACATCGACGGATACCTGCAAGCCTTTTCGGCGCATTTCGAAAATCAAAAAGACAAATAGTGGAGGTCTTGCGTGCCGCATTAACAACGTGTCAGGAATTCATTCTGATTTAAAGCCAACCAAATTAGTTTTAGGCTTGTTCTAAAAAGAAAACAAGCATGAAACATCATATTCCACCACAAGTAAAGGGTAAGAAATTAGATATCGATGAATTTATTGAATTCGAAAAAAGTATCGAAGCGAAAGCATTTTATTTAAAGGCGAAGGATCGACTGCTCAATATCAGCAATTGGTTTGCTATTGCGAGTCTTCCGGCTTCGAGTTTTGAACATTTGGATCGCCATGGAGAACCTAGCAATCAGATGCCCCAAGAAGGCGATTTTATTAAGATTGATATTCCGGGTCCAGGTCTATCGAGCACAGGCGGTTATGATTATGTTCGCATCGAACAGATCAGTGAGAGCAACACCACAGGCAGCGAAACGATTACGATGACTGTACGCCCTAGCTCGAACCCCGACGATTCGGACGACGAGGAAACCAAACATTTTTTCAAAAGTCTGGCAACCTCAAGTTTTCAAATCAATCGCGTGGGCAAGACTGTACACGCGTACTATTATGGTCGCAATGAAGTTATCAACCTGGAGATGGACTCACTCGTCGATCGGATAAGAAACCTTTTTGTTGCCCTCAGTGCCAAACTAGGCGCATCCTATCCGCAGTGGAAAGCACTTGTAAAGGGATTTCTAAAACGGTAGGAAGTTTCTTTTTTAAAAGGCATTCTTCCACATCATACTCTCCACCGGTCTAATAGTTTTGTTATTGTATTTTGCGTTTCCTTTGCTATTGTAGAATGTTTCAATATCACCTTCAACAACGAAGTAGATCAATTGACCAATTGGCATTCCGGCATAGACACGCACCGGTTGTGCTACAGAAATTTCAAGTGTCCAGGTATTGCAGAAGCCTACATCGCCCTTTCCCGCCGTGGCATGAATATCAATCCCTAAACGTCCGGTACTAGATTTCCCTTCTAAGAAAGGTACATGCCCGTGTGTTTCGGTATACTCTAGTGTCACACCAAGGTACAGTGTACCGGGTTGCAGCACATAACCCTCCTCTGGAATTTCAAAATGTTCAATTTCATTGTGTTTCTTGGCATCCAGTTCTTTGTCTTTATATGTTGCTAGGTATTTACCTAAGTGAACGTCGTATGAATTTGTGCCTAAGCACTTGCGATCGAACGGTTCGATAACAATCGTTCCATTGTCGATTTCCTCTAAAATTCTTTTATCTGATAATATCATAAGGGCAAGCTAATCTGCTGTTCATTAGCAGGATTCAAAAATACACTATTCGCAGACAGCACGCAAATTTAGGATGATAGTTTTGTTTAGCCCTTTTGTGCCGAGCGGCTATGGACAAAATCATATTTTATTAAAACCATATAATACTGCTGTTGTTATGCAATAAAGCTAAAATCTTATACATTTGATTTATGGCATTAGCATATTTAAAAGAGATTGATTCCGAGAGTCGCATTGCTTTGTGGAAGATTGAGGAGACAGAAGCTGAGTTATTGAAGCATCTGCAACTGGACGAATCGGAACAAAAGAAGCTGAAGAGCTTGGCCAAGGGCAAGCGTACGCTGCATTGGCTTGCGACTCGGGTACTACTGCGCTATCTTTTGCAAACAAAGGATTACATCAATTGTCCTTCTGATGCTAATGGAAAACCTTATCTTCCGGATTATCCGTATGAGATTTCCCTCACCCATTCCTATGATTACGCGGGCGCTATGCTGAGTACAAAAGGATATTGCGGGATAGACCTAGAGATCGTGAAAGACAAGGTGATGCGAATCAAGGAAAAGTTCTTGAAGCCGGAGGAACTTGCTTTTATTACTGGGGACGAACAAGTGAACCAGCTATATGCATGCTGGTGCGCAAAAGAAGCTGTTTATAAGCTTCAAGGCAATAAAGGCGTCTCTTTCCTACATAATATCACGATAGATCCTTTTGTCTATACTCCACAGGGAGTCATGACGGCCCACCTGGAGAAGGAAGGTGAAAGCAGTCGTTTCCAGGTGTACTACGAACGATTCAATGAGTATATGCTAGGCTATGTAGTAGCCTAGGCTCCCGAATCATCCAACTGATCTTGAAGTGTGTTTCTTTTCAGGGATAATCGTTTATTCCCCTTATAAATCCGCACGGCAATCAAGAAATAAGCTAATAGCAGCGGACCATAAACTAAGCCCATTAGTCCAAAAAGTGGTATACCGATGATAACTCCTATGACGGTGATGATCGGATGTATATCGCCTACGCGCTTGGCGATAATCAACCGTAGTACGTTGTCGATATTGATCACCAGCCCGAATCCCCAAATCAAGAGTCCAACCCCTTGCCATGTTTGGCCATTAGCCAGCAAAACCAGTGCTGCCGGAACAAAGATCAATGGTGGACCTAATAACGGAACGAAAGACAGAATCGCACAGATGACGCCCCAGAAAATGGGATCTTTTGCCCCAAATATCCAAAATCCGAGCGCAAGACAGGCTCCTTGAATAATCGCAATGATTGTCTGCCCGATAATATTCGCGTATGTGATGTTTTTAAGCTCCTCTCCGAACACAACGGCGTTCTCATCATCGAATGGTAGATAATGGATTAAACTGCCCTCAAACCCTCTGTAATTAACAAACAGAAAGTAGAGAATAAAGTACATGACAGTGATTACGAGGAATGCATTTGCTGCCCCTCCTAATGCTGAGGTAAGCAAGCCGCCAAGATAGGAGGAGCTGGCCTCCAACTGCTTCTCTAACAAGTCGGGCTGTCCGAGCTTATCTCCAACAAAATGGTCGACTGCCTCCATAATTTTCCTCACCCATTGTGGGTTCTGTTGGAGCTCAACGGCTTTGTCAAACAGCATCTTACCAATACCAACAAAGGGCAATACGATGATGATCATGGAGAGGATAATAATGAATACTGAGGATAAGGGTTTTGGCCACCTCCACTTCTCAATCAAGAAGATATTTAGGTTTCGAAACAGGGTATACATGACCATGGTCCCTAAAAAGGCGCCAAATATTCCTCGTGTTGCATAAAGGATAATGCCACCTAAGATGATGACAATTAGCAGGATAATAATATTTCGCTCCTTCTGCGAGAAAACGTCATTGTTACTCATAAAATCAGGTCTATTTTATGAGTAACAATAAATTAAAAATTTGGTTTTCTTTTCTCTAAAAATGCTGTAACTCCTTCTTTAAAATCTTCCGAACCGAAGCTTTTCCCAAAGTTTTCAATTTCGAGTTGATAGCCGTCGATCGTTTTCTCAAATCCGGCATTGACGACATGAATAGCTGTGGCAATCGCTGATTTTGAGCGCAAGTATGTTTTTTGGAGGATCACTTCAGCAGCATTCAATAATTCGTCCTGTGGAACTACTTTATTGACCAATCCCCATTGATATGCATCTTTCGCGTCAATCATATCTCCTGTGAGAATCATTTCCAAAGCTTTGCCTTTGCCTACTAACTGCGTTAAGCGTTGTGTTCCACCATAACCCGGAATTAAGCCTAACGAGACCTCAGGAAGCCCCATTTTTACATTGTCGGATGCCAAACGCATGTGGCAGGCTAAAGCCAATTCTAATCCCCCTCCTAGTGCATATCCGTTGATCGCAGCGATGACCGGTTTCGGGAATGTTGATAGGCTGTCCATTAGCTCATGTCCAAAAGCAGATAGCTCCATCGCCTGTTCGTTGGATTTCTCCATAAACTCTTGAATATCGGCACCCGCCACAAAGGCTTTCTGTCCGCTTCCCGTTAGGATAACGCCACGCGTGTTATCGTCCTGTTTTAATTCGTGGAAGACGGCTTTCAGTTCTGCAATCGTTTCATAATTCAACGCATTGAGTTTTGCTTCGCGATTGATGGTTACATAGGCTGTATATCCCTTATGCGATAATAGTAGGTTTTGATAGCTCATAATTAAAAGTTGATATTAATTGACACTCTAACTCTTTCTTTTTCACCCTTTGGTAATCCTTGATAGGTTAGACGTTTTACGTATTCTATCCGCAAGAAGTTCAGTATATTATCGATTCCGACTGATCCTTCCCAATAGGGAGCTTTATTTAACACCTGAGTCATGGTCTGACCCTCCTTGTTCTTGTCAAATTCGACTACCTGATCACTAATATAAGGGTTATTGTGATCACTTATTTTTCCATAGAACATATTTGCGCCCCAGATTTCTCGAAGATTCAGTTTTTTGAGGAGCGGTACTTTATTGAATAGAAATCCTTGTAATTCGTGTGAAAAACCAAATTTGAGGTATTGATCGGCTGCAAATTCCATTTGGTTCATCATACCATAATCAATAGAATGGCGATCATCCGGCTGCTTTACGTTCGGCATCTCCAGAAGCGTATAAGGAAGAGTCCCCCATATCTTTCCGCCGGTTAATTTTACGTCGGCAAATCCTAGCTGATTTAGAAAGAAGCGCTTGGATGCCGCCAGTGATACCTTTTCATAGGCATAGCTGGTATTCCAAAAGCCATCGAGGCTTCGGGTGTACTTAACATTAAAAACCGGATATTTCTCTTTGATCGTTCTTCTTGTCAGATTGCGATAATAGAACTTTTCGTATGGTGCCCACCGTAGGTCTACATGTACTTCGTTGCTGTTTACCTCAGTAATCAATTCGTCTGGATTTCCGGAATTTACTAGCCTTAAATCGCCAATTGTTTTTCTACTTTGGTGGGTAAAGCCGGTTGTTATGCTGACGTGGTTTCCAAATTCGACAACGTGCTGTAGTTGATATCCCTGTGTATCGAACCATTTGGTAGGTCGGTTTTTACGGATTGACCGAAAGAAGCTATCCCCTTTGAGAAAAGAAAGCTGTTGTCCGGGCTCCATAATATCGCTCTGTACAGTAGCCTCTACATAGTGCGCCGGAAAGGTCACTACGGAGCTTCCATTTAGCGAAACTGCAGATTTCAGGTAATACTTTAACTTTTGATCGTCAGTTCCGTAGGCTAAGTACCCTTCAAAAAATGCCTTATCCGTAAGGTCTTGCGTTGTTCGACCACCGATCCGTACGCGATTTCCTTCTATATTATTTCGGCTGTAGAGGTATTCCAAAGGTCCTAATTCGAATTTACCAAGATTGTAATAACCTTGTGCAATGAGGTACCCCACACCCAACATGGTCTTGAAGCTTCTTTTGTTGTTGAGCTGTTCAATATTATCGTAGGTTGCTTGTTCGAAGCTATTGAGTGCTACCGGTCGATGGGTAGCGACTTGATCGGCCTGTGGCTGTATTTCAATCGGCGCTCCTAGGAACGATCCTTCGGGAATGTCGGCCGGTAATTGATAATCGGTATGTACGCTCAACCTATCCGCGAAAACCGCATCGCCTCGCTTCGTTCCGAAGGAGATAAACGCATGGGCTGTATCAAGCAACATTACGCCCTCCTCATTCTTCCGATAGTGGAACCGCAGTTCTCCTTGATTGATCCAGTTGATGTTTGCATCCTTGTCAATGAAGAGGAAAGCCTTTTTAACTGCATAGGAGCCATCCATACTCACCTGTAACTTACCCTTGAACAAGAGGTCGGTCGTATTTCTAGGTTCAAATGCCAATTGAATAAAATAACCTTCCTTATTGAAGATGGTATCAAGAATATAGTATTTGTAATACAGTTTACCATTGTCGGCGATAGGACTAAGAAACTGCTTATTCAGGATAAACACACTTTCATCATATACATCTATCGGCTGAAAGATGTAATTCAGATAGGACTGTATATTATGGTTGTTTATATAACGCTTATCGAACTCCGTTTTCTTCTGACTATATACAATCTTCTTATACTTTGAAGGATTTTTCTTGTTATAGACTTTCGCATTGCTCTCTTCCATGAAGAGGGTAAGGAGCTTCTTATCCTTAAATTGGGTCGTATCGACGTTATTGAATACAAAGTTAAGATCGGAAAGACCTAATTTGAAAATAGGCTTAGGGTTGACCAAGCCGAACTTCAGCTTATCGTACTGCTGGAAGGATAAACTGTCTTTTCCACGCAATCTGTTTTGGTTCTTATGGCGAACCACTAAGTCGATCAATTCAACGGCCTTGTTATTACGGTTTCTATATTTGCCACGGTGGGTAATAGAAATCTCCTCAATGGCATTGGCTTCATCGTCCAATGCTAGCAGAATGGATGTATCCTGTGTGGTTATTTTTTTATGGAGAATCTTATAGCCCATTGCTCTAACCTCAATCTGATATTCGCCAGGCTTTAGTTGCAGCACGAAGTTACCCAATGAGTCTGAAGATGTTGCTTGCTGGTCTTTTAAACAGAGTATAGTCGCACCGGGCAGTGCCCTCTTGGTTTCTCGATCGATGACCTTTCCTCGAATTGGAGATTGTGCATATAATACGGTATTGTTACTTAGGGCATAAAGGAATCCGAAGAACAATAAACATACTAATTTAACAATCCGCATAATCAACATTGAATGTTTATAAAGATACAATTTGTTGTGAAAGTTCAAATTATTTAACGAGAAAAGTAGCGGAAATTATATAGCCTGTCAGTACAATAATGTAAGATTATTGCCGATTACCGCCCACAAGTTTACCGCAGCCGTTGGGATTGTATTGTTAAGAAGTTGTTATTCTTTTTATTGTGCCGGTTCAGTTGGCAGAATGATGTCGCTGCTATCGCTTGATAATGTGTCAGTTGGTGCTAAGTTCGGATCCAAAGTCACGGAATCTTGAGCAGTCGTAGAACCAGTTTCTACCTTTTTCTCTTGGCAGGCAGATAAAGAAAAGATGGCAAGTGCTATTAATGATATCGAAAATGCTTTCATGCTTGTTTTGTAATGATTGTCTTGCTGGGTAAACAGGTTTATTGCGCTATTGTTGATAAAATGATGATAAGGGGTATTTTACCCATAGCCTCCCGTATAAATACTTTTCAAAGAAAAGCCCCGATAGATAAACTATCGGGGCTAAATATTTTAATATAATTCTTAGATCAATCGAATAATCAGATCAGGATAAATACCAATCAAAATGGTTAAGATGACAGCTAATCCGAATACGACCTGAAAGTTCATCGGAAGCTGTAGCTTGGTCTCTTCTTCAGACTTCATAAAGTACATATGCACGATAATGCGGAAGTAATAGAAGATACTAATTGCAGCGTTGATTGCTGCTAAGATCAATAATACGGTGTGATAGTCGTTCATCACGGTACTAAACATCATGAACTTACCGATAAATCCTGCAGTTAAAGGAATACCAGCCAGAGATAGCATGGCAATGGTAATCGCAAATGCTAGACCTGGATTTTTCTTTCCTAAACCGTTAAAGGATTCAAATTGATCAGATCCAATATGGCGTTTCACTAGAATCAAGGCTCCAAACGCGATAATCGAAGAAAGTCCGTATGCGACCGCATAGGTTAAAATACCGGATGCAGAAGTCGCTCCAATGGAAAGGATAGCAAACAACATATACCCAGCATGAGAGATACTCGAGTATGCCATCATACGTTTAAAGCTGGTCTGCATCAATGCGGTGATATTCCCGACGAAAAGTGTAATGATTACAATCGTCAATAAAATTGGCGTCCAGAATTCATTCAGTGGGATTAGCACAGTGCTGAACAAACGAAGGAACCCTGCGAAGGAAGCTATCTTAACCACCGTGCTCATAAAACTGGTGATCAGGATTGGCGCGCCATCATACACATCCGGTGTCCAGAAGTGGAAAGGTGCAACACCTACTTTGAAGCATAGTCCCACCAACATCAAAAGGATACCTCCGTAAAACAGTGGTGATATGCCCGTCGGATTGCTGATAATATACTCTTTTAAGGCTGTTAGATCGAACGTCCCTGTTGCTCCATACATGAGGGTTATTCCGAATAATAAGAAGCCCGTAGAGAAAGCTCCCATTAAGAAGTACTTCAAAGAGGCCTCGTTAGATGCTTTATCTTTTCGACGAATACCTACAAGGATGTATAGTGCCACAGACATGATTTCTAAGCCGATGAACAACATAGCGAAATTATGGTATGCACTGACCAACAATGCTCCTGTTAAAGAGAAAATGATAAGTGTATAGTATTCAGCTATGTTATCTGAGAAACTGTTGAAATAATCCTTGGAAAGAAATAAGATCAATATGGTCAATGAGATACACACGATGGAGAAGGATAGCGCAAAATGGTCAAATAGAACCATTCCTTTATACAAAGTAACTGCCTCAACATTCCAATAATACACCTCAAACGCCAATGCTCCCAGTAATCCTAAGATACTTACAGGCAACAATGCATTCTTTGCTTTGAACAAGCCCAAATACAAAATAAGAATACCTAATAAAGAAAGCGTAATAATCGCACCCATAATATATTGTTAACTTGTTCTATTTAATCTGTTGTAATAATTGATTCACCGATGCTTCGGAAATATTCAGTAACATATTCGGCAATATACCGATAAGAATAACCAATGCAACAATTAGTACCAATACTAATACTTCTACTCCTTTAATGTCTGTTACAACCATATTGGTTTCGGAGATATTCCCCAACATTGTTTTTTGAAATAGTCGCAACATATAAACCGCTCCTAAAATGAGTGTCGTCCCGCCAAATACAGCAAACCAAACTCCATGGTCGGTATAACTGAAGATCCCTTTTAATAATAGGAATTCGCCGATGAATCCATTTGTCAATGGTAAACCGATTGCCCCCATAATGATGATAAGAAAGCATGCTGCTAGAATCGGCATACGCGATGCAAGACCGCCTAAATCGGCAAAGTTTCTTGATCCGGTACGTTGTTGAATAATATCAATGACGAAGAATAGTCCGACAACGGATATACCGTGGTTTATCATTTGAATGATGGCACCCTGCAATCCCTCTTGTGTCAAGGAGAAAATCCCGGCGGAGATCAATCCTACGTGCGCAATAGATGAATAGGCAATTAGACGCTTTGCATCATTCAACTTAAAGGCAATCAATGAACCGTATACCACGCCAATGATACTTAATATCATAGCGAATGTACCGTATTGCGCTACTGCCTGCGGTGCAAGCGGAAGTAACCATCTGAGCAGTCCGAAGAGTCCCATTTTCAACATGATACCTGAAAGAAGCATCGTTCCTGCAGCAGGCGCATGTGTATAAGTATCGGGTTGCCAAGTATGAACCGGGAGCAAAGGAATCTTGATTGCAAATGCAATAAAGAATGCCCAGAACACCCAAGTTTGAGAACCTTCTGTTAGCGATAGCTTCGTAAGTGTTGCCCATGAAAGATCGTTCGTTCCTGTCTGTTGATATAAATAAATAATCGCGATCAACATCAATAAACTTCCGAAGAATGTGTAGATGAAGAACTTTAGATTGACACGAATGCGATCGCCATCACCCCATAAAGCACAAATAAAATAAATTGGAATAAGCGCTGCTTCCCATCCGACATAGAAAGAGAAAGCATCCAATGAAACAAATACCAACACCAATCCGGCTTGCATGAAGGATATCAGGGCATAGAAATTCCCTGATTTGTTATGTGCAAAACTCGCTAATATGATTAATGGAATCAACCCATTGGTTAAGATAACCATCGGTAGGCTAATTCCGTCGAGTCCGATTTGAAAATTTATCCCAAGACTTTCAATCCAAGAAAAGGATTGTGCAAATTGAATGCTGGCATCCGGAATGAAATTGCATATGAATGGGATAGTTAATCCCAGTTGTAATAAAGACAAAAGCAATGCTGCCCATCTTGCAGACGAGGACTTGATAAATGCTAGGATTATAGCACTTATAACAGGTAATAGCAGCAGTATAAAAAGGTTATCCATTGATTCCTAAATTCTTTTACTAGACGGTAAATAATCCATACAACATGATTGCAATAACGCCTATTACCATCATGAAAATATAAAACCCAACATGACCACTTTGGAGTTGTCTGATTCCTTTTCCAGAAGAGACAAACAATTCGCCTATTCCATTCACCAGACTGTCAATACCTGATAGCTCGACGATACGGTATAAGAACTTCGACAAGCCATTTAAAGGGCGAACAAACACACTATTATAAATCTGATCGATGTATAGTTTCTGGTAGGAAAGGTTGTATAGGCCTGTTGTAGGCGCTTCGGCATCCGCTGCAGGGATATCATTTTTCTTCACATATTTATTATAAGCAAAGAATGCCATCACGATAGCTCCCACTGCAGAAGCTCCCATCAGGATAAATTCTGTGGAATGTTCCATGTGGAATGGCTCAACGATCGCGTTGGTTTGTTGAAATACCGGGCTTAGGAAATTGGCTAACCAATGTCCACCGCCTAATGCTTCTGGAATATTCAATAAACCGCCGATTACGGATAATATAGCCAATACGATCAATGGTACAGTCATCTGCCATGGCGACTCGTGTAAATGATTCTTTTGATCGGCTGTTCCTCTAAATTCGCCGAAGAACGTTAGATACAATAAGCGGAACATATAAAATGCGGTACACAATGCGCCTAAAAATCCTAATACCCAAAAAATAGGGTTCGCGAGGAAGGCGTGCGCTAAGATCTCATCCTTGGAGAAAAAACCTGATAATGGAGGAATTCCCGCAATAGCGATTGTTCCTATTAACATCGTTACGTAAGTAATCGGCATTGCTTTTTTCAGCCCACCCATGGAGCGCATATCCTGGTCATTGCTCATCGCATGGATGACCGATCCTGCACCCAAGAATAATAGCGCTTTAAAGAATGCGTGCGTTAATACGTGGAAGAATGCTCCTGTAAAAGCTCCTACCCCTAAGCCTAAGAACATATATCCTAATTGGGATACTGTTGAATAAGCTAATACTTTCTTAATATCGTTTTGTGTAATTGCAATAAAGGCAGCAATTAAAGCGGTGGCAATACCAATGATTGCAATGATCTGCATGGTTACTGGTGAAAGCGTAAACATGATGTTCGAACGCGCGATCATATAAATACCCGCTGTCACCATCGTCGCTGCGTGGATAAGGGCAGATACCGGTGTGGGTCCGGCCATCGCATCCGGCAACCAGGTGAACAACGGAATCTGGGCCGATTTACCTGTAGCAGCGACAAATAACAATAAAGTGATAGTCAACAAGGTAATATCGCCCATCGGTAATTTGCCTGCCTCTGTAAACACGGCTCCGTATTCTAAAGAACCAAAGTTGAAGATGATAAAGAACATAGCGATCAGAAACCCTAAGTCGCCGATTCGGTTCATCACAAAGGCCTTCTTCGCAGCTTTAGCATAAGAACTGTTCTTATACCAGAACCCAATCAATAGGTAAGAGCAAAGCCCGACGCCCTCCCATCCGATAAACATCACGAGATAATTGGATCCTAAGACCAAAAGCAACATGAAGAACACGAAGAGGTTTAAATAGGAAAAGTACTTGCCATAGCCTGGATCACCATCCATATAACAAGCAGAATATAAGTGAATCAGAAACCCTACACCGGTGATGATCAATAACATGATCGCACTCAGGGGATCCACTAAGAATTTAATGTCTACACTAAAGTTTCCAACGGTAAACCAGTTGAAAATCTCTTTTACAAAAATGCCGTCCTCCCCTAACTGCCTCGCTTCGTATACTTCTTTAAATACACCACAGCTTAGCAAGAAGGACGTTAATATAACGCCGCAACCAATTATTGAAATCAATGGTTTTGGGAAAGTATTTCGCAACAATCCCACAATCACGAATCCTAAAAAGGGAATTAATGGTATGGCCCAAATTAATTCTATCATAGCTAGTTTCTATCTAAATGCTTTTCTAATTACCACCTTAATTTACTTAAGGATTCTATATCCACCGATTTCGTATTTCTATATACCATAATGATGATGGCAAGCCCTACGGCTACTTCTGCTGCCGCCAATGCCATAATAAAGAATACGAATACTTGTCCGCTGGGATCTCCGCGATAAGCAGAAAAAGCAGCTAATAATAGGTTCACTGAGTTCAACATGAGCTCAATCGACATCATGATGATGATGACGTTACGACGAATGAGTACCCCGGTTACTCCAATCGCAAAAATAATACTGCAGAAAATCAAATAATGATTTAGGGGTATCCCCTGCATATTTTGAATAAGACTATCCATTTTGTTTAACTCGTGTTTCTTTTTTCGCTAATAATACGGCCCCTACCATCGCTGTCAATAGCAGGATCGAGGAAATCTCAAATGGTAATAGGAAATCTCTAAAAAGAACTTTCCCTAAGTTCTTCACTAAACCGATGTTCTCATGTCCCTGTACTATCTCATTGTTGGATTCCAACAGACGAAAAGCGCCTAGGAATGTTACGATAAGGCACATTCCTGCGATTACTCCCATAATCTTTACCAGATTAGTTCGCATCGGCTCGGTATCCTTGTTTAAATTCAACAGCATGAGCACAAAAAGGAATAATACCATGATGGCACCCATGTACACTATGAAGTTTACCGCGGCAAGGAACTGTGCATTAAGTAAAATGTAATGAACGGTAAAAGTCGCAAATGTTATCACCAAGTACAAAACACTATGTACCGGATTCTTTGTGAAGATGGTCATCAACGCAAAGAATATGGATAGGAATGCTACAAAATAAAATATCGTCATCTCTTAGTTAGTAATTGGTTGTTGATTTAATTTCGTGATATCGAACTTTGGTTCCAACAACTTATCTTTTCCATAAATAAAGTCTTTACGTAGATAGTCCGCTGTTACATGCTTTCCATCTAAGTAAATAGCTTCCTTAGGACAAGCTTCTTCACATAAGCCGCAGAAAATACAGCGCAACATATTGATCTCATATACTACCGCATATTTTTCCTCCCGGTACATAAGCTCTTCACCTTTCTTACGCTCGCCTGCTGTCATTGTGATGGCTTCTGCTGGACATGATAATGCACATAATCCGCAAGCTGTACAACGTTCTCTCCCAAGCTCATCGCGCTTCAGCGAATGCTGTCCACGGAAGTTCTTGGAGTACGGTCGAATCTCTTCAGGGTACTTAACTGTCGGGATCTTTTTGAAAAAGTGTTTGATCGTAATCGACAAACCCTTCGCGATCGCCGGCAAATATATTCTTTCCCAAAAGCTCATCGGCTTTTGTTCTAATACTTTCTTTCTATTCGATAAGGATTGCATACCAAATTATTTAAAATATTCATCAACAACAATGGTCACTACCCCTGTCAATACGATATTCGCGATCGCAAGAGGTATTAACATTTTCCATCCTAAATTCATTAATTGGTCATATCTGAACCTTGGCAAGGTCCATCTAATCCACATAAAGAAGAAGATAAATCCGAAAATCTTTAAAAAGAATACCAAAACACCGATAATGGTAATCCAATTTTCAGAAAGTCCCAAGTCATACATGAATGGGAAGTTATAGCCTCCGAAGTATAATGCTGCCATCAATGAAGAAGACACGAACATATTAATATATTCCGAGAACATATATAAACCGAGCTTCATCGAAGAATACTCCGTATGATAACCACCAACCAGCTCCGTTTCACACTCAGGAAGGTCAAAAGGCACGCGATTACATTCAGCAAATGCACAGACCATAAAGATCAGAAATCCTAACGGCTGAGCCCAAATATTCCAATTAACAAAACCTGACTGTTGAGCGACAATCTCCCCTATCGACAAGGTCTGAGTGACCATTAAAAGAGCAATGATCGAAAGTCCCATAGCAATCTCGTAGGATATACTCTGCGATGCTGCACGAATTGCCCCCATCAGCGAGAACTTGTTGTTCGATGCCCAACCACCCAACATAATGCCATAAACACCCAATGCAATTACACCGAAGATATACAATATCCCGATATTAACATCCGCCACTTGAAGCGTGATTGTATTATCGCCGATGGTTAGGTTTTGTCCCCACGGTATTACTGCCGAACTAATACAGGCCGTTATAATGGCCAAGGTTGGCCCTAATATAAATAATGCTTTATGAGCACCGGCAGGAATAATCTCTTCTTTAAAGAAGAATTTACCGCCATCACATAACGGTTGTAGAATACCACCAATACCCGCTCGATCCGGTCCGTAACGGTCCTGCATAAAGCCCGCGATCTTCCGTTCGGCTAAGGTAGAGTACATGGCAATGACCAAAGTGATTACGAAAATAATAACCACTAAAATTAATTTTTCTAAAATAAAGGCTGTTTCCATCTTCCCTTCCTATTACTTTAATTTTTCAGACCTCGCTAGCTGCTCCACGTTGGCTTCCTTCAATTGAGGATTGTCCTTGATTACAGCTGGTGGATTAAATGCATAATAATGGTTTGAGGCAATTACGGACTGATCGCTCACATCGGTTGGATGCTCTAAAACCCAATCATCTGTATGTTTCTTCTCAAAGCGGCATGTATTACAGATGAACTCATCTACTTCATCATATTCATCTTTTCTGCCCGTCACCCGGATTACATCGGTTCCTTTGTACCAAAGGGTTACTTTTCCAGAACAGGTCGGACAGTCGCGATGTGCATCTACGGGTTTGGTGAACCATACTCTGTTTTTGAAACGGAAGGTTTTATCCGTCAATGCCCCAACAGGACACACGTCAATTACATTCCCAATAAAGTCATGGTCTAAAGCATTCTCAATAAAAGTAGAGATTTCCGCGTGGTCGCCACGGTAGATGACACCATGCTCACGTTTACCAGTCAATTGGTTGGCTGTGTATACACAACGGTAGCATAAGATACATCTATTCATGTGAAGTTGGATCTTATCGCCCAAATCTACACGTTCGAATGTTCTTCTTTCGAATTCATAACGTGTATTGACCGAACCATGCTCATAACCTAAATCCTGTAACTTACATTCTCCAGCCTGATCACAAACCGGACAATCTAACGGATGATTGATCAGAAGCATCTCAACGACTGCTTTTCTCGCCTCTACCACGTCGGGAGACGTAATGTTTTGTACTTCCATTCCGTCCATCACCGTTGTTCTACAAGAAGCAACAAGCTTAGGCATAGGGCGAGGGTCTTTCTCTGAACCTTTACTTACTTTTACCAGGCATGTGCGGCATTTACCTCCACTACCTTCCAATTTTGAATAGTAACACATCGCTGGTGGCACAATATCCCCACCAATTTGACGTGCTGCATTCAATATAGTCGTTCCGGGATCCACTTCAATAGTGATTCCATCGATACTAACTTTAAATTTTTGAATTTCTTCTGCCATCGTCTCGATCTTTAAAATAGCTGCTACTGAGTCACCGGTTCCAATGGGTCAGCATAATGTGCTAAACCATAGTTTCTTTGCTGAGACTCCCCAGGGTTAAGGATATGCCATTCAAATTCGTCTCTAAAGTGACGAATTGCAGCCGCCACAGGCCACGCTGCTGCATCACCCAATGGACAAATGGTATTACCTTCGATTCTACGTTGAATATCCCACAATAGATCAATATCCTCTAAACTACCATTACCCGATTCAATCTTGTAAAGCAGTTTCTCCATCCACCCCGTTCCCTCGCGACATGGTGAACACTGTCCACAGCTTTCATGTCTATAGAATCGTGTATAATTCCAAGTATTTCTTACGATACATTGATCTTCATCGAATGCAATAAATCCACCAGATCCCATGGCTGTTCCACTAACGAAACCTCCATCGGCAAGGGATTCATAAGTAATCAAACGAGGATTACCATTGATCGTCTTGGTTATTAGATTTGCTGGCAAAATAGGCACGGAAGATCCTCCCGCAACAACCGCCTTTAAGCGCTTGCCATTTGCAATCCCTCCACAGTACTCATCCGAGAAGATAAATTCTTCAACAGGAAGTCCCATCTCGATTTCATACACACCAGGCTTTACCAAGTTTCCGGACGCCGATATTAATTTGGTTCCTGTACTTCTTTCAATACCTATTTTCGCATACTCCTCGCCGCCATCATTAACGATAGGCACGGTCGCAGCGATAGACTCTACGTTATTTACTACTGTCGGACATCCATATAAACCTGCTACCGCAGGGAATGGAGGCTTAATCCGTGGATTACCACGTTTCCCCTCTAATGACTCTAATAAAGCGGTCTCTTCACCGCATATATAAGCACCTCCTCCCGGTTGAACATAGATTTCTAAGTCATAGCCCGTTCCAAGGATATTCTTTCCTAACCAACCCGCTTCTTTTGCCTCTTGAATCGCCTTTTCCATAATGCGAATCTGCGGCATCATCTCACCACGGATATAGATATATGATATATTTGCGCCTAATGCATAACTGGAAACAATCATCCCCTCAAGCAAAGCGTGAGGAATATGTGTCATTAAGAATCTGTCCTTAAAAGTACCTGGTTCAGACTCATCACCATTACACACCAAATAACGTGGAACACCCTCTGGTTTTGCCAAAAAGCTCCATTTCATCCCGGTTGGGAATCCTGCGCCACCACGTCCACGAAGCCCTGATTTCTTTACTTCTTCCACAACATCTTCCGGAGACATCGTTTTCAAAGCCTTCTCAACAGCACGATATCCCCCCTTTTCCCGATAAACGGCAAGGGTGTTGATACCTGGTACCTGAATATGTTCTAATAATAATTTACGTCCCATATTGTTAAGCCTCGCTTTTCGCTTTTTCTTTTAATTCGTTAATAAGCTTATCTACACTTTCCTCCGTCAGGTTTTCATAGAATGTGTAGGAAGGACCGATTTGTAATACTGGTCCGAAACCACAAGCAGCCAAACATTCTACACCTCTCCATGAGAAAAGGCCGTCCGCAGTGATCTCCCCTTCTTTAACACCCAAGGTCTTTTCGAGATGTCCCATTATTCTTTCTGCTCCTACTAGGCAACAAGGTCCCGTACGGCATATTTCTAATAAGTATTTCCCTTGCGGCTGAAGCAAGAACATGGTATAGAAAGTCGCTACTTCGTAAACTTCAATCGGTTGAATATTTAAAAATAACGCTACTTTATCCATAGCATCCACACTCAACCATCCGTATTCTTCCTGAACTAAATGAAGTATAGGCAGAAGAGCAGACTTTTGTTTATCTGCTGGATATCGGCTCACTACATCTGAAAACTGGTTCAATAGTTCTGCCGAAAACTCGACAATAAGGTTTTCTTTAACACTAAGCATCTAATTCTCCTGCTATAACATTTAAACTACTCATATTAATAATCGCATCCGAAATCAACATCCCGCTGCTCATGGGAGCAAACATTTGGTAATTGATAAAAGATGGTCTTCTAAAGTGCAAGCGATAGGGTGTTCTACCACCATCATGAACCAGATAAAATCCAAGTTCACCATTTGCGCCTTCTACAGCCTGATAAACCTCATCCTTTGGAGCATCCCACTCACCCATCACAATCTTAAAGTGATAGATCAATGCTTCCATATTGGTGTACACCTGCTCTTTTGGTGGCAGATAAAAATCTGGCACATCCGCATGAAATACGCCCTTCGGTTCTTTTTCGATTTTTTCTAAAGCTTGTTCGATAATCCGCATCGATTGCCACATCTCTTCATTACGAACCATGTAGCGATCATACACATCTCCGTTGGTTCCTACAGGAACATCAAAATCAAACTCCTCATACGAGCAATATGGCGAATGTGCTCTCACATCATAATCCACGCCGGTAGCTCTTAAAATAGGGCCCGACCAGCTATAGCTCAACGCCTCTTCCGGAGTAACAGCAGCTACATTAGAAGTACGTTCAACGAAAATTCTATTTCTATCGAAAAGCTCTTGGAACTCTTTTAGTACCGGAGGGAAGCGCTTTAAGAATTCTCTGATCTTCGCAAATGCTACATCATTGAAATCCCGCTCAAAACCGCCGATTCGACCAATGTTTGTCGTTAAACGAGCGCCACAGATTTCCTCATATATCTCATAAATAAACTCGCGTTCCTGCATCACATACAAGAAGCCCGAGAAAGCACCTGTATCAACCCCCAAAATACCATTACAAATGATATGGTCGGCAATACGGGCAAGTTCCATCACGATAACGCGCATATATTGCACTCGTTTTGGAATCTCAATATCTAACAGTTTCTCTACCGTCATGTGCCAGCCCATATTGTTGATGGGCGAGGAACAGTAGTTCAGACGGTCGGTTAAAGGTGTAATCTGATAAAATGGTCTATGTTCCGCGATTTTCTCGAATGCACGATGTATATAGCCAATAGTCGACACACCACTAACAATTCGCTCTCCGTCGATCTGTACGACGTTTTGAAACACCCCATGTGTTGCAGGGTGAGTAGGACCGATATTCAGGGTTATCAACTCATCTTGAGGATCATTATCTTCAAAGACAGGGCTGTTTGATGAAATACGGGTTATTGGTTTACTCATGATAGCGAATTCACTTAACGTCCAAAATAAAAGTCTTTCTTATCTACACGGTTCGGATCCTCTAACGGATATTCCTTACGCATAGGAAAAACACCTAAATCATCCATATTCAATATTCTTCTTAAATCCGGATGACCTTCAAAATCAATCCCAAAGAAATCGTATGTCTCACGCTCCATCCAATTGGCACCATTCCACAATATAGTTGCCGAAGGAATGCTTAGACTTTGCTTGTCTAAAAACACTTTAATACGAATTCTGACATTGAATATCAAACTATGAACATGATAAACAACAGCAAATGCCTTTTCCAATTCTGGATAATGCACAGCCGTGATATCGGTCAGATAGATAAATTGCAGGGCATTATCCTCCTTCAGTAAACGAAGGACATCAATGATACTTGTTTTATCTGTTACTATGGTCAGTAGGCCTTTCGGCTCTGCTACATGCAGAATCTTATCACCGAACTGTGCCTGTAGCTTTTCTAATACTTGCTGATTGGTCAACTTATCCATTGTCTGTTGCAATTCCGTATTTCTCCAAGAGCGCTTTGTACTCTGGAGTATTCCTTCTGTTTAACGATTCATTTTTCACGATATCCTGAAGACGCAACACGCCGTCTAAGATTGCTTCAGGACGCGGAGGACAACCCGGGACATATACATCGACAGGAATAATCTCGTCAATCCCTTGTAATACGGAATAGGTATCAAAGATACCGCCGCTAGATGCACATGCTCCGACAGCAATAACCCAACGAGGTTCTGCCATCTGCGTATATACCTGCTTTAATACGGGCGCCATTTTCTTTGCGATAGTACCCATCACCAAAAGCATATCCGCCTGGCGTGGAGAGAAACTTGGCCTTTCCGCGCCAAATCTCGCTAAATCGTATGTAGAACCCATTGTAGCCATAAACTCGATCCCACAGCAGGAAGTTGCAAAAGGAAGTGGCCAAAGCGAATTAGCACGTGCTAATCCAATAGCTTTATCCAAGGTCGTTGCGAAAAATCCCGCACCTTCAACACCCGGAGGCGCATCTGATAAGGTAATATTGCTCATTTCAGTTATTTTTAAAGGAAAGTTTGGATTAATCCCAATCCAAGGCTCTCTTCTTGATGATATAAATAAACCCTAATAACAGCAAGCCCATGAAAACAAACATTTCCACAAGACCTTGCCATCCGAACTCTCTGAAGTTCACAGCCCAAGGATACATGAATATAACCTCGATATCAAAAATCACGAATAGAATTGCGACCAAGAAGTATTTAATGGAAAACGGTTGTCTGGCATTCCCAACAACCTCTACGCCCGACTCAAATGAGCCGAGTTTATTTTCAGTTCTAACCTTCGGACCAATAAGGTGCGTTCCGATGATCGTGGTAACCCCAAAGCCCACTGCTACAATTAATTGAATTAATATGGGTAGATAATCAATTGGTGTACTCTGACCTGCTAGCTCATTCATACATTCAGTTTAAAGTTTATTAGTAGTCTAACAAAAATAGAAAAATAAGTCATAAAAAAAAGGGACTCTTGTCACCAAAAGCCCCTTTTTTCTTATTTTGAATGATTATAAATTACTATTGATTTAGTACATCAACCATTTGTTTTGCGAATGGATCTTCTGCATTGATTTTCAATGATTCCGCAAAGTGAGTCTTCGCTTTAGCTGTATCACCTTTCAAGTATGCATAGTAACCTAAGTAGTTATGAGCGTCGGCTGCGTATGCTTTTTGGGCATCTGTCAAGTTTGTGCTCGATGCAATAGCTGCTAATAACTCAGTGAAAGAACCAACGAACAATCCTTTAGCGTTTTCAGCATCGTGAATCACGTTGTCTAAAGCTAACTCAGATAAACCTTTGAAGTATAATGCATTCACTCTATACTTGTCAATAACCTCTTGCTTTGTTGCTTTAGCTACCAAATCCAACGATTTAACAGCCGACTCTAAGTGAGGTTTTGCTTCTTGGAATTTAGCCGCAACTACTTCTGGAGTAGCTTCACCCTCTGGAACAGAAACTAATTTCGATCCTACACCGTACTCACCAGTACCCAGGTAATAGTTAGAATCGTAGTAGTAATCAGACTCTGGGTTTGAAGCTGGGAAAGCAAATAACTTTCTAGCAACTTCTTCTTCACCATCTTGTAATTTAGCGAATGCAGTTTCTGCTACTTCTTCATCTAAGTTCTCATCTTCACTTTGTTTCGCGATAGCGATCTTTAGATCTGCATTTCCTTGAGCCTCATTACCTGCGATGATTTCGCCCATCCCTTTGATCAAATAGTCACGCGCGATCAAACGACTAGTATCGACTTTAGAGAATAACTGATTCATGTACTCCAATGATTTCGGATAGTCTTTATCTTGCAAGAAAGAGATGTATCCTAAGTAGCGGAATACTTTCGCATCTACTCCAGCTTGATTCGATAACTCTTGAGAAACTGTTTTCAATTCGTCATAGTTACCCGAATAAACCAAGAAGTCAGCATAACGTACTTTAGCGTCAAGAGATGCATCCCCTGTTAAAGACAAGTACTTTTTATAGTTTTCCACTGCCTTTTGGTTGATCTCACGATATTGCTCTTCTGGAGCTTTTTTAGACGATAAGTAATATGTCTCCGCTAATTCACGGTAGATTGGACCATACTCAGGGTTTTCTGCTGCCAATGTAGTCAATTGCTCCAATACCACGTCATATGCCTGCGCACGACGGGAGATGATTGCCTGACCAATTTTAGGCGCCAATAACTTATCATTTAAAGTCAAAGCATCACGGTACGCTACATACGCGGGGCTACTCTCACGCAAACCTGCATATGCATCTCCAAGAGCTGTCGGAATTAACGCGTCTTTAGGACCGCCTTCTTTAGCTTTTGTCAAATACTCAACCGCTTTTTTGTAGTCCGGTTTTGGCGCATCAATATACGCTCTACCGATGTAATACAAGGGTAAATAATCCTTCTTACGAAGACCAGTTGTAGCTTCAGTAAACTTTGACTCAGCGCCACTAACATTACCTTTCTCCAACTCAACAATACCCAATCCGACAACGTTTAATTTCTCTTTTGGAGCGTTTGTTACACCTTGTTGAAAAACATAAGCAGCCGAATCAACTTTATCATTCACTAGGTGAATCTGACCCAAATAAAAATAGTTTTCACCATCTTTTGCTTTTTTCTCTACTAGTTGCTGAAGCATGCCCTTGGCTTTATCATATTGCTCCGCTTCGATAGCAGCTTTTGCGTCTTTTAAACTTTGCGCACTCACTGTACCTACAGCACCCGCTAACAAAAGACTTAAAAATAATTTGCTGTTTGTCATAATCTATTATTTACTCTTTGTTATAAACTAATTTATATTATCCCTAATAATAATTTCTCTACCTGGCATAGTCGCGGGCAGTAACCCCGACTTTAACACGATACGTTGCCCACGATCACCTGTTAAGAATGCCGAAAACCCTATTCCTAATCCCAAATTGGGCTGATAATTCAGAACGTAAAACTCCGACTTAAGTGGGTACTCATCAGTGGCAAATGTTGTCTGCGATGGCTTGAAATAACCACCTACACCCCGTTTTTCGTCGTTTTGAAGGCTTAAGATACGAATTTTATTTTCTTCTCCAAACTTCCTACGGTAATCTAAATATTGACCATAAGACATCGCCCCTATCGCATTACTATTCGTCAATAGGTATTCGAAAACTTCTTCTGTATTCTTTAGCCCCTTTACTGAAACACCAGAAACCTTATCAATGTTTGTTAATTCTTTCACACGTCTCAATGTGCTTGAATTTACATTGTCAAAAACTAATGTCTTGGACTTTAACTCACCTGTCAACAATGAAGATAACGTTTTTATGTCCATTGAAGTATCGGCCTCTGCAATATTATTTACAAAAACTACGCCATCGTAGAACACCGGATAAATTCTCGGTTTGATCGAACGTTGGTCAAACCCAGCTCCTTCTTCCTTGGTCAACTGTCGAGCCAATACGGCCAACGACGCATCACCTTTTAATAAGGCATTGATCGCTTCGCGCTCCGGCAAGGGTATCAAATTAACTTTCGCATTGACGTAGCTATCTTTAAACACCTCCACCTGCTCCAGCATAATCGGATAAATCGCTTCATCGACAATTACAGACATTTCACCCGTCAAGATATCATCTTTCGCTACAGGTGCTTCCTTAGTAGCCTCGTCTCCCCCTTCGTTCGACTTTTTCTGCGAACAGGATACAACCAAAGCTAGTCCTAAGAAAAGCATAATAATACGATATATGCTATGCTTTCTCATATAACAATTAGATTGAAAAAATGCGCTAAGGATTAATTAATTCCTAAAGTTATTTTGCCACAGACGAGCAAAACGCATAAATGAATAAACAATTAGGAGCACGCCAAATAGCGTTTTATACGTAGGGTCGATTGGAATCGGGAAGTTGTCCCAGAAAATAATCAGGATGCCCAATACGAAATAAAAGGCGAACATGACTAGTCCTAAAATGGACAGAAATCGCTGTGTGGGCGATTTCTGTCTAAAATTATTTCTTGTTGAATGATTCGACATATCGAACTACATTTGTGACAAGTCTAAGCGCAAAGGAATTGAATAGCGTACAGGAACTGGACGACCGTTCTGAATACCTGGGCTCCATTTTTTAGATTTCTTAAGTGTATTGATCAATGCTTGACCAGTACCGTAAGATAAATCTCTGTTAATTTTGATGTCTGTTACATTGCCAGACTTATCGATTACAAAGGATGCTTCAACTGTTCCTTTTACCCCAGCATCAATCGCAGCTTGTGGATAAGAGTAATTGTTTTGTACCCATGAACGGAAGGCATTAACACCTCCTGGATATTCTGGTTGTACTTCGATAGCTTCGAAATCATATACACGATTCGCATCACCACCTTCTACACCTTTTGTACTACCTGTAATCGCACCTTCAACTTTTTTCGGGCCGAACTCACCTGTAGGAACCCCAGCAGCGCCAGGTGTACCTTTCAACGTGATACGCGCAGGAGTAGCGTTTTTCTCTTTGATCTCTTCCTGAGATACAACTTCCTCTTTTACTTGTCTGGCATCAACAACCTTTGGCTCTGGGAAACGGATTAAGTCTTCCGCAGGTGGCTCTTCAGCAATACGTTGAGGAGGTGTTTCTTCTTCAGGAATTGGCTCTTCCTCTTCCTCAGGCTCAGGAATCTCTAAGTCTTCCAAGGTTACCTCAGTAACTACAGGAGCTTCCTCAACTTGTTTCTCAGGAAAAATCTTGATATCGAAAGCCTTTACGGCTACGAATAAAAGAACAACTGCCGAAACGGAGAATAAAGCGATATTTGTTGCAACTGGTGCATACTTACGTAATGCATAAGCTCCATATTCTTTATTTCTATTCTCGAAAACGACATCTAGCCATTCTTTCTTAAATAAATCTAATTTTGAACCTATCATGTTTTTCCAATTTTTTTATCCTGAATATTAGTCGTTATAGATTCCATTAGATTTTAAAACTTCAACCTCCTCAGGCTTGATTTTAGAAATCATATAACGTTTAATATCCGTGATTTTCATTTCATCTAATATATCAACGAGGTTACGTTGAACTGATTGATCACTTGGACGAATAACGACGATTAAGTCCTTACCCTGCGCTACCTTTGGAACTTGTGCTTTCTTTTCTAAAAGAATCTTACGAATTCCTTCTTTACTGTAATCAACTACAGTTGGAGGGGTAATCGGTTTTTCCAATTGACCATAATACCAGGCAATTTTGTTATCTGAGCCTAATAGCAAAGTGATTGAGCGGTTATCCGCGATGTCAATCTCTGGCTGTTTTTCATTCCAGTCTTTGTTCTTATCAGGCATCGCAACGTCCATTGCTTGTGGCTTGTTCAAAGATGTTGTAAGCATGAAGAAGGTAATTAGAAGGAACGCTAGATCCACCATCGCGGTTAAATCTACACGGCCTCCGTTTTTCTTCGACCTT
The DNA here is from genome assembly GCF_002455685.1 of Sphingobacterium sp. UBA6645. Taxonomy (NCBI): domain Bacteria; kingdom Pseudomonadati; phylum Bacteroidota; class Sphingobacteriia; order Sphingobacteriales; family Sphingobacteriaceae; genus Sphingobacterium; species Sphingobacterium sp. UBA6645. Next base: position 39,593 of record NZ_DKLH01000097.1, on the reverse strand, counting down.
ACCTTACCACCTTTTTTGCCACCACCGGAGTCTTGATTTAATTCTGCCATTTTACCTTATTAATTTTCCTGACGTAAACCGGTAACAAAACTAAATTTGTTCTGCTTTTGATTTCTCAGGGTTTCAATGATCAAATTCATTATTGAATACTTCTCCTCAGCGTCTGCCTTGATTGCGACTTTCATCGGTCCCGGATCCGTCCAGTTTTTAACCTTAGACTCTTGGTCACGATTGAATTCTACTGTTGCTAGACGAGCTTGCTGTACCCATTGGTACAACTCGTTTGAATTCGCTTCCGTACTATCCACAGGAATACCTGGTTGGATATCTTCCGTACGTTTGTCATTCTCTAGCGAAAGTAGGGCACGCAAATTCTTGATAGGAACACCGAACTCGTCTAATGCTTTAAACTTCTCATAATCTTCGTCCGAGAATCCGATGCCGTATTTAGCAGACATGTTCTTCAAAGTTATTTTTCTAACTTCCGGGTTTTTCACCCCAAAGAACACTTTTCCTTTGTTACCCACTGTAATTACCGATAAGTTATCATCTGGCAATTTGTCCAGTGTAGTCGACGCTGGCGTATCTACTGGCATTACTTCTGGCTGACGCGCAGTTGCAGTCAATACGAAGAAAGTAAGAAGTAAGAAAGACACGTCACACATCGCCGTCATGTCGATGGTGGTACTGGCTCTTTTTACTTTTGCTTTTCCCATTTCTTTACTTCTTTAAATGAATACTCTATTTCGTTCTATTATAATGATGATTAGAAGTTGAACATTCCATAAAAAATTTTCAACTTTTTTAAATCATCTTATTTGTGGTTCGCAGCGTATGTTTGTACGATTGAGAAACCAGCCTCGTCGATAGAGTAAGTTAATGTATCGATCTTAGAAGTTAAGATGTTGTAGAAAATAATAGCGATAGTTGATGTACCGATACCTGTTGCCGTGTTGATTAGGGCCTCAGAGATACCGTTTGCTAATTTAGCTGAATCTGGAGCACCACCTGTTGCCAATGCCGAGAAGGCCTTGATCATACCTGTTACAGTTCCTAATAGACCTGTTAATGTACCGATAGATACTAATGTTGCGATAACAGTTAAGTTTTTCTCTAACATAGGCATCTCTAATGTTGTAGCCTCTTCGATTTCTTTTTGGATTGCTAATACTGATTTTTCAGTATCTAATCCTGGATGTGCTTCAACATCTTTGTATTTTAATAAACCAGCTTTGATTACGTTTGCAACAGAACCTTTTTGTTTGTCACACTCTTGAATAGCTGTATCAATGTTACCAGCTCTTAATAAACCTTGTACTTTTCTTACAAAGTTTCCTACATTTCCAGTTCCAGAAGCTTTACCGATAACGATGAAGCGCTCGATTGAAAACACCCATACCATTAAGAATAATCCTAGAAGTACTGGTACTACGTAACCAGCGTGGTAAACCATACCGAAATAGTTACCTGGTTTTGGTTGGTTGTCTGGGTTGTTGTCGATAAAGTTGTTAGGATCACCCATTACAAACTTGTAAACCAAGAAACCAATGATTAAACAAATGATAATTGCTAAACTCGCAAATAAATTACCCGCATTGCCACTGTCTTGTTTAGCTGGGGCTGTTGTAGTTTTTGGTGCGTTTGCCATTTTTACTAATTTTTAGATTTTTTACTGTTGTTTAATTATTAAGTTAAATTCAATTTAATGCAATCCAAATGCCGTTATATTACATTAATTCAAAACAAATATAGCATTTTATGTTAAAAACAAAATTAATTTGAAGATATCTGATTGTACACCTTTTTGGGGTCTGTTATGTTTTCATTGATATGCTTCAGCAGTCTCCAATCAATGCCTACTCCTTTGTATTACATAACGGTTGAATATTCCTGTCATATTTTTTACAATGAAAACCATTTTTTTTTTGATATGCAAATTATCAAATCGTTAAATGTTAAAATTAAGTGAGCATTCACTCACAAAGAGTCAGTGTCAAATCATTGTCATCACGACAGAAATCTAAACTATTTCTTTGTTTTTTAGTCATTTAGCACAGATTCATTCCCTTAGCCACCAAAACCCTTTACCTGATATCCCTCCGCCTGCAAATATTGGATTATTTTATCCTTAAATTCACCTTGTATCAATATCTCACCGTCTTTCGAACTACCCCCAACACCACATTTCTGCTTCAAAACCTTCGCTAAAACGTCTAAATCATCCTGCGTACCTATAAATCCCGTAATTAAAGTAACGACTTTTCCCTTCCGCGCTTTACGATCTAAGCCCACTTTCAACTTTTGCTTCCCATTCGGCAAAGTCTCCACCTTCTCTTGATCATCCGACTCGACGTAGGAGAAATCATCCGATGTAGAATATACTATTCCTTCAAAACGCTGCTTTTTCTGCTTACTCATCTCTTAACATATTATATTTAACGCTCGTTCCATCACTTCTATTTCAATTCGCTGCCCTAATTCTTTTGGCTCTCCATCTAAATGCACCGGATCTTTACCCTCCTGCTCGATAATAATATGCTTCCCGGGTATGATTTCCACATATTCCGACTGGTCTGCAGTTTTATTGAAAAGATGAAAAATCATCATCGGCAAAGTATAGAGTGGAAACTTATGCACAATACAGACATCCAACAAACCATCGGTAATCGAAGCGTTAGGCGCGATATACGCATTATTGCCATATTGCGGAGAATTGGCAACTGAAATCATAAACGCTTCGCGCTCATATTCTTTGCCATCAATCTTCAGTTTATATTTTTTGGGTTTATAATTACTGAGCACATTGATTGCCGTTCTTAAGTAGCCAACCGGTCCACGGAAGGTCTCATTCGCGAATTTATCGCTGACAGAAGCATCAAACCCTAAACCGGCAATATTGAAAAAACGATCCTCCCCCACTTTTGCGCAATCAACTGCAACGGAATCAAAGCGATTTAAACGACGTAATGCCGCCGATTCATTCATCGGAATCCCTAAATACAATGCCAGTCCATTTCCCGATCCCTCCGGAATAATCCCCAGTGGCGTGGCTGTGCCAGCCAAGGCAGAACCTATCTCGTTTATCGTTCCATCTCCTCCCACAGCGATCACTGCATCGTACTTTTCTTCGATGGCTTGAATCGCTAGTTCATAGGCGTGATTTACATGATTGGTGGTCTTAAAAGTAGGTTCGAATCGGGAGAGATCTAGCACCTCTAAAACTTGTTTATTGAACGCTGTTTTCTTCTTACCTCCTGATACTGGGTTCACTACAAACAGAATGCGTTTTTTTGTCATTTCAATATCTAAATTCCGCTAAAGATAATAATTTGAACGAAATACTTTTTAAATATTGCAAAGTATCGTAGCTTTGTGCCACACAAAATGTGGACTGATTTGCATTTTGCATTATTATAATGTAAATGGGAGATTGCAACCACAGTAAAAAAGTGCTAAAACTATCTTTAACCGTGTTTTTCCACTCGCTGTAAAGTCTTTTTCCCCCAATTCGTTTGAATATTTATGGCTTATTTATTTACTTCCGAATCTGTATCTGAAGGACATCCAGATAAAATCGCAGACCAAATTTCGGACGCTCTAATCGACAACTTTTTAGCATGGGATGAAGATTCTCGTGTAGCAATTGAAACCCTTGTAACTACTGGTCAGGTAGTTTTAGCTGGTGAGGTAAAATCTAAAATTTATTTAGATGTACAAAAGATCACTAGACAAGTAATCGAGAAAATCGGCTATACTAAGTCCGAATATATGTTCGAGGCGAACTCCTGCGGCGTGCTATCGGCGATTCATGAGCAATCGGCAGATATTAACCAAGGAGTAGACCGCATCAATAAACAAGAGCAAGGCGCAGGCGACCAAGGTATCATGTTCGGTTATGCGAACAATGAAACAGAAAACTATATGCCTTTAGCATTAGATATCTCACACCGCTTGTTGTACGAACTTGCAGCACTACGTCGTGAAAACAAAGAAATCACCTACCTACGCCCCGATGCCAAGTCGCAAGTTACTTTGGAATACGACGACAATCACCAACCTATCCGAATCGACACGATCGTTATCTCAACACAACATGATGACTTCGCCTCCGAATCGGAAATGCAGGAAAAAATCAAAACAGATATCATCAATATCTTGATCCCTCGTGTTAAAGCACAATTGAAACCAGAACTTCAAGCTTTATTCAATGCTGAGATCAAATACCATATCAACCCAACCGGCAAATTTGTAATCGGTGGACCTCATGGTGATACGGGTTTGACAGGTAGAAAGATCATCGTAGATACCTACGGTGGTAAAGGTGCGCACGGTGGTGGTGCATTCTCTGGAAAAGATCCTTCCAAAGTAGACCGTTCTGCCGCTTATGCTACCCGTCATATCGCTAAGAACTTAGTTGCTGCCGGTGTTGCAGACGAAATCTTAGTTCAGATTTCCTACGCTATCGGCGTAAAAGACCCAATGGGTATTTATGTAAATACGTATGGCACATCGAAAGTAAACAAAACGGATGGCGAAATTGCTGAAGTAATCGCTCAGTTATTTGACATGACGCCATACGGCATTGAAACGAGATTAGGATTAAGAAACCCTATCTACGCGGAAACTGCTGCTTATGGACACATGGGAAGAACTCCAAAAACCGTAACCAAAACTTTCGAAAACTCTAATGGTGACTCCAAAACGATGGAAGTTGAGTTGTTCACTTGGGAGAAGTTAGATTATGTTGATAAAGTAAAAGCTGCTTTTGGAATCTAAAAGAAGCATAACAATAAATAAGAAAGGCTGCATGATGTGCAGCCTTTCTTATTTATATAGGAATTACTATTCTCCAATTTTCGCTGACGCCGTAGGAATCTGGCGATCAACTTTCTTTACTAAACCTTGTAAAACAGTACCAGGTCCAACTTCTACAAAGCTTTCGGCACCGTCGGCCAGCATCGTCTGTACCGTTTGAGTCCAACGTACTGCGCCTGTCAATTGTGCAATTAAGTTTTCTTTAATAGCAACCGGATCTTGATATGGAAGCGCATCCACATTTTGATAGATCGGACAAACAGGAACTTGAATCTCAACGTCAAGAATAGCATCCTGTAATTCTTTTTTCGCTAATTCCATCAATGGAGAGTGGAATGCCCCACCAACATTCAACTTAAGCGCGCGTTTCGCACCTGCCTCTAATAACAATTCGCAAGCCTTATCAACACCGGATACAGAACCCGAGATCACCAATTGGCCTGGACAGTTGTAATTTGCAGGAACTACGATATCGCCGACCTCTGCACATTTTTCCTCAACGATAATATCTTCTAATCCTAAGATCGCAGCCATCGTGCCGGGCTCAGCTTCGGTAGCCTTCTGCATCGCATTAGCACGCTTTGCAACCAAACGCAGACCATCCTCAAAAGTTAATGCACCGGCAGCAACCAATGCAGAAAACTCACCTAAGGAGTGTCCAGCAACCATAGCAGGTTGAAAGTCGGCGCCCAACGCTTTAGCTAAGATAACCGAGTGCAAGAAAATAGCAGGTTGGGTTACTTTGGTTTGTTTAAGGTCTTCTTCTGTTCCATTGAACATGATATCCGTAATGCGGAAACCTAAAATATCATTAGCTCTTTCGAACAAGGCTTTCGTTTCTTCATTTAAATTGTACAAGTCTTGGCCCATGCCAACAAACTGAGCTCCCTGTCCTGGGAAAATATAAGCTGTTTTCATATGGAATTCTTTATTTAGCAAATATAAAAATAAGTTAATCTTCGGGCACAAAAGTCAAGGAGGATAATTTATCCGCCGCAAATAGGTCTTGCGAAATGCCATGAATCTCTTCCACAGTGACTGCATCAATCTTAGCAAACACCTCTTGCAGCGAGATGACACGATCGTAATCCAAGAGATTTTTCGCTTCAGCGATAATCATGCTCATGCGATTCTCTTCTGCCAGGGCAATTTGTCCTTTGAATTTTGTCTTAGCCCGATCGAGGAAACTGGCGCTCAAAGGCTGCTCTCTAAGTTTATTCAATTCTTTTTGAACCAACTTCAATGCTCGCTCGGCCTTTTCCTCGTCCGTCCCAAAATATATACTAAAAAGCCCCGTATCACTGTAGAGGCTATAGTTCGACTCAATAGTGTAAGCAATACCGTACTTCTCACGAATATTAAGATTCAAAATAGAGGCCATTCCAAAGCCCCCTAAGAGACTATTTAATAAAAGGAGACCAGTCTTTCGATTATCGTAGATGCTGTAAGCATTGCTCCCCAAAACGCAGTGTACTTGATTGATCGGTCTTTGCAGTTCTACTTTCGCCGCTTTGGCAAAAGAAAGATCCTCCCTGGCATGATCCCACTCATATACCTGCACTTGGCCAAAAAGCTTGTTCGCCAACTTTAAAACCTTCTTTTCATCATAATCCCCCGCGATGGCGATAACCATTTTCGAAGTCGCATAATGCTGCGCGATAAAGGTCTTGATATCATCCTGTACAATCCCCTTCAAATCGTCCTCAAGCCCCAAAATATTATGTCCTAAGCCAGACCCCTTAAAAATCTGGTCTTCAAAATCATCCATAATCGATTCCTCCGGACTATCCAGATAAGAAGCCATCTCATCTAAGATCACCCCTTTCTCCTTCTCCATCTCGTCCTCCGGAAAAAGCGAATGGAAAACGATATCCTCAAATAAATCCAAGGCCCTATCCAAATACGGATTCAAAAAGGACGCCTGTATACAAGTATACTCTTTCGTCGTGTAAGCATTGAGGTCGCCTCCGACTGCCTCCAAACGATTTAATATCTGATTCGTCGAACGGCGTTCCGTCCGCTTAAATAAAAGGTGTTCAATAAAATGCGCGGTACCGAACTTCCCCATCTGCTCATGCCTCGACCCCACATCTACAATCAGACATGCATGAGTAATAGGCGAAGCCTGCGGATGTAGTAATATCCGCAAACCGTTATCAAGCTGGAAAATTTTATGATCCATAGTTAGTGCAAAGGTAGGAATTAGACATTAGATTTGAGATGTTAGACAATTGATTTAGGATTTGCGACTTTACTGCTTCAATTAAGAACATTTGATGGGGTAGAAAGTTTAACGTCTAATGTCTATATAAAAAGCGGCTCCCAATTTACTCGGAAGCCGCCTGTTTTTACAGATAATCGATATGTTTACATTCTAGGTCTGCGCATACCGCCGTGGCCCATATTGTCTTCGACGGGGGCAATACCTGAGAATTTCTGTAGCTTAAATGTGAAGGTCAGCATAAAGTAGCGACCTAAGCGGTTCGTTTGTCTATCCAATAACATGCTCTCTTGAACAGTTCTTGATAGGTTTGTTTGCTCATTTAATAAGTCAAATGCTTGCAGGCGAACCGTACCGCGTTGCCCTTTCAATAACTTCTGCTCGATATACGTATTGATGATGAAAGGATTTGCACTTGTTAGTGGACCATAGCCCGAATTGAAAGACTTCGATAAGTCTGCTCCGAAAATCGTAGTCGGCGTAAGATTCACCGATCCGATAAGTGTAGGCGTCCATGTTGATACATTATTGTTATTAGTACCCATGCTGTTTCTAGTATGGTTGAAGGCATAACGAACTCCTGGGTTGATCTCTAGATTTTCAGAAGGATTATAACGGAACATCAAACCTTGATTGAATACCCAGTTATTGGCGATATTCTTTGTTCCAGAGGTTTCTTCTAGATCTTGAGAGATATAAGAGATGTTCTTATTATACGAAACGCCCCCCATCAACATGATGTTATAGGTCTTTTCTTTCAAGGATTTTCCATAGTGGTAGAATGAACTCAGGTTGTAAACAGGATCCGATTCATTCAAATACTGCGTCTGTGAAACCATACCTACATTCTCAACACGTTGTCTTTTCACATAGGAGACGATACGATCCGTGGTCAAGTTACCATTTATCATCGCAAAGAAGGTATTCCCTTTTTGGAAGTCGCCTGAACGGTATCTCATCATGACACGGTGTCTGAACTCCGGATTCAAGTTCGGGTTACCATAGGTAATATTCGTTGAGCTATTTCCGACGGCATAGGGTAGAATCTGGTTTAAAGTAGGCTCATTTGATTGACCCGAATAATTGATGCTGATATTTTTCTGACGGGAGAACTTATATTCGAATCGCGCAATCGGCATCCAATTCAAGTTGGTTCGATCGATTACAGCACTAGCATCATCGCTGGAAGCATCGCCCAACATTTTGGAAGGCTGTACTGCAGCACCTAAGGAATATTTGATCTTATCATTCTCGTAGGCATAGCTTGCGCCAAAACGGTGTGTTGTAAAGGAGTAATCCTGATCGTAGTGATAGTTCAACATGCGCTCTGCCGTGTTTGGCAATACATTGTCAGCCGCATCAAAAGCATCTTGATATTGTTTATTATCGTAATTGTTCTTGTTAAAATCGTAAGAAAGCTCGATTTTACCATGCTCCGAAACGGGCTCTAGATAAGATAGACTAGCCCCAGCATTCCAGCTTTTGTTTTTCAATTCCTGAACCGTGCGCTCATAGATCTCGCCAAGTGTCGAGCCCTGTTCATTCGGATCATTGATCAAACGCTCAAGTATACCTTGATAGTCTTTGGTAGTCGACGCATTATCGTAGTTAAAGTTCATGAACAAGTTGCGCCCTTTATCGCTTAATTTACGATTGTACAATCCACTGATACCAAAGCGCGGTGCATCGCTGAGCGAGCCTTCAGTGCGCGTATCAGAGTTGTCCAGAACACCATTTTCGTCGAAAAATTTACCGAAGGAAGAAGAGTTGGCATCTGTGCCATTGAACCCGAATTGTGGCGTAACCTTCACATAATCATTATCTGAGATATTCCATTCCAAGTTACCTTCGAAACGATGGCTCGAAAAAATGTTGTTCGCCGTAGAATCAGAATATTGATCCTGCGTTCCATTTTCTACAAAATATTGCGTCAAGCTATTTGTCAAAAGGTCGTTATCATCGCGACCGTATGAGTAGCTACCATATACTTTCAGCTTATCCGAGAAGTCGTGACGAATGTTGACCCCGATAGAACCTGCATTGGTAAGTCCCGAAGTACCACCAAACATACCGCCCCCGCGGCCACCACCACCGCCCATACGACGACGTGCACCGCCGCCCATGGTGTTGAAATCAAATAATGGGGCATTGATATTATTTAAGTTCCCTAAGACAGAAACCTGAGATTTGTCAGTCATGCCCATCCACATACCGGTAGCCTGATAACGATCTTCCGTACCATAACCTGCACGAAGCGTCGTCATGTAACCTTTATTATATTTAGGGTCAATTTGAATATTGATGATCTTCTCCGAATCGCCCGATTTATTACCCGTGATATTTGCCATATCACCATAATCGTCTACCACTTGGATTTTCTCAATAATATTCGCTGGAAGGTTCTGCGTTGCAGTTTTCACATCACCGCCAAAGAAGTCTTTTCCATTGATACGAACTTTCGTCACCTGCTCGCCCTGAGCCGTTACGTTTCCATCTTTATCAACCTCTACTCCTTGTAATTTCTTCAAAGCATCTTCGGCAACAGATCCCTCGCGAAGTTTTAAATCTTTTGTAGAGTACTCTACCGTATCTCCCTTTACTTGCACGGTCAACACACCTTGTACAACAACTTCCTCAATCATGTTAGAATTCACTTTCAACATGAAGGTCGGAACGCGAACCTCAGTCTGTCCTTCCGGGAAGTCCACTTCTTTCTCGGAAGCGTCAAACCCAAGACTGCTTACGCGTATCTTAAATTTTTGTGCTTTAACATTTTCGAAGGTATAAAACCCCGCCTGTGAGGAACTCGTTCCTATTGAATCACCATCCGCGATCAATCTTACTGAAGCACCGGAAATAGGTCTCGACTCGGTATCGAGCAACATTCCCTGCACGACCCTTTTTGTTTGTGCATAGCCTGTTGGGCCCATAACAAGCAAACAAATAAATAAAAAGGCTCTTACAATTCTATCCATATATTATGTTTTTCTAAATCTCATTCAGTGGGCCGACAATCCAAACCTCCGTTTTTACGGAATAAGGAATTCGAACCGTCGGTGCCGAAGGTGCACCATAGATACCCCGATTCTGTTGGGGTCTATTGCGCAATGCCTTCTGCAATATTGCATATTGATTATTCAGCTGAACTTGAATCGCTACGGTCTGCTTCGGATCTTTTAAGCCAATCGCATCAATAGGTATCTTCGCCTCATAAATCAGTTCATTTTCCGCGGTCAATTTCGCAATCGCCTGCACGCCGTACGTGTTCTGGAAAGACAAAAGACCATCAACGATACGTTGAAATCCTTTGACCCCGTAGCCACGGCTACGTTTGATCAATTCCTCGCGGACATTCATATTCCCAAAATTGTCATCTTGACGCATCGCGCGACGAGATTCACTATCAGGTATCGGAAAAATTAATGCCGCTCCATCTTTCTTCTTCCCGTCCTTATTAATGTTGATAATAAAGCCGTTCCGGACGGCTTCATATTGCAGCATTTCGTTCTTCACTTTGATCGCTGCATAAATAAAATCCGCATCATTGCTGATGGCAAAACTCCAACTAGAGTCCTGGTCCATCGGTGTCAATTTATCCCTCCATTCCGCCAGATCAGCATCTATTGTAACAGGAAATGTAGGCACTAAGCCGTATTCATCCTTTTTCTGCTTCTTTTGCGCAAAAACGCTTGCACATACGAAAACTAACAGGGTACAAATAATCGTTCTTTTCATGAGTCTATTTTGTAAGCTTTTGGACATTAGAATACTCAAAATAGTTTACTCTACCTATATTTCAATGCAAAGAAAATTATAAGAAGTGTAAATAAATGTAAACGAAGATGGATAACAGAGAAGTTACACTTGGGGATAGATATTGAATTTTAGATATAAGATTTAAGACATTAGACCTAAGGCGGACTAAAATAGTTCGTATTTTCTATTTTTTTGTTTCAGACTAGATAGCAGACACGAAACATTAAATTTTAGACCTACTCTAATATCTATTGTCTAAAATCTTATGTCTATTTCCTTATCTTTACCCCATGGAAAATGCTTCATGCTTACTATCGACATTTCAGCGGGATTTCATAGAGGCTGGATGTGATGAGGCTGGACGAGGATGTCTTGCAGGGCCGGTTTTTGCAGCGGCAGTGATCTTTCCGCCGGATTATCACAATGCGGTATTAAACGATTCGAAGAAATTATCTGAAAAAAAGCGCATGGCCTTACGGCCTATTATTGAGCAGGAGGCGCTAGCCTTTGCGGTTGCTTCTGTATCGGCAGCTGAGATTGACAAGATCAATATCCACAAAGCATCCTACTTAGCGATGCATAAAGCGATCGACTTATTAAAGTTGAAACCTCAATACCTGATTATCGATGGGAATAAGTTTATTCCATATCCTGACCTTCCACATAGCTGTATCGTAAAGGGCGATGGAAAATACCTCTCTATTGCTGCTGCTTCTATCTTAGCGAAAACCTACCGCGATGAGTATATGGACAATCTAGCAAGCGATTTCCCGGATTACGACTGGTTGCAGAACAAGGGGTATCCTACGGTGAAGCATCGAGAAGCAGTAATTCGCCTAGGCTTGACTCCACACCATAGAAAAACCTTCAGAGTTTCGGATCCGCAATTGGCCTTATTCTGAAGGTTTTATAAAACTTCTTATGATATTAATTAGCTTGCTTTAACGGCAGGCTTCTTTTTGTTGTGATTATAGCCCATCCATGCCGCAAATCCTAAACCGATCACCAAAATAATCGATGCGATTAAAGAGATGATGTTCGAGATACGCATCGATTCCGGCGCAAATACAAATTCTACTTTATGATTTCCGCCCGGAAGTTTTAATCCACGTAAAACATAATCCGCACGAATGATCGGAGCTTCCTCGCCATCGATATAAGCTTTCCAACCTTTATCATAGAAGATTTCCGAAAATACCGCGAATCCTTCTGTAGGGGTACTGTACTCATACTTCAACGTATCCGGATGGTAAGATACCAAGTTGATTTGCGCATTTGGCGAATTGGCAATTCCTTTGTCGTTAAACTGGTTTTTAAATCCTTCATTCACCACCGCCTCTTTACGAGGGTCGATGTTTCCTAAAGTACTCATTTCCTCATTATTGCTCTTGACGAAAGTTACCTTATCTACGAACCAAGCATTGCCTAATGCAGAGCTACGGCGCTGAATACGATCTGAATTATTAGAAGGGTCTTTTGTGATTACATAACGAACGTTCAACATATCCAAGACATCCTCGTTGAGCGTATTATTAAATTGATTTTCAATCAATTCCTGGAAACGCATCAATTTCGCCGCATGGTATCCACCAATACTTTTATGGAAGTAAGACGCACTCGCGTCCTGGAATGGGCTAGTCGTCAAATCGAATACACGGTATGACAAATCCTTATCCATATGGATCAATTGATCTACTTCACGCTCAGGAATAGGCTTGTCGTAAATGCTCTTGTCAACAAAAGCATCGTTATTTAAATAACGCTTATCTACCGTCCATAAGTCAACCAAGGTAATAACTGCGATTGCCGCAATTAAGATGCTTGCTGAAAGTTTTTTCTTCACGAATGCCCAAACCAAACCAATCGTTAAAGCAACGATTAGGAACGAACGCCAAGCATCTTTCGATGCTAAGTCCGCACGGTCTTTCAATAGGGCATTCGACAATTCGTTTGCAATATTTTGGTCTTGCACCATTTGTTGAAGCTGCGCAACGTATTGCTGATGCTGCGAAGTACGTAAATCTAGGATACTAGGCATCAATGCCACGATTAAACAAACCGCAGCAACAGCCCCACCGGTGTAAAGAATAGTCTTATCTAATTTCGGGATCTCATTTCCGCGAACAATCAGTTCGTTGATTGTCAATACTGCTAGTATCGGAATCAACACTGCCGGAATCACCAAGATAGATTCTACTGCTCTAAACTTATTGTACATCGGGAAATAATCGAAGAATAAGTCGGAGATCAATGGGAAATGTCTACCAAAGGATAGCAATATCGCTAAGACTGTAGCTGTTAATATCCACCATTTTAAGCGGTTTTTAACGATAAACAAACCTAAGATCGCTAGGAATACAATACCTGCACCAAAATACCAAGGTCCTGAGGTAAAGGATTTCTCGCCCCAATAGGTCGGGAAATAGCTTCTTGCCATCTGAACAGCTTCCGCTTGTGGCGCGCCAACTTTCGTCAAGGCTTTAACCACATTTGATTTCTCATCCAATACACCAGATGAGCGACCGCCATAGGCATTCGGGATTAGGAAAGTGATGTTCTCTCCGATTCCCTGACTCCACGCATAAGCGTATTCTTTATCTAATCCGGATCCTGTATTTCCTGAATCGTCGGTTTTCGTTAAGTTCGATTTACCACGGATGGTTTCTTTCGCATACTCGTATGTAGGAAATAATACTGACGCATTAACCAATACCGCCAGCACAACACCGATTAACTGCAATACCGATGCCTGTACAAATTTATTTAATTTCTTATCGCGAATAGCATAGTACAGCTCAAAGCCTACTAACACTAAAATACAAAGGAACAGGTAGTATGTAATTTGCACGTGATTAGCGCGAAGCTCCAATGCCAAGAATAAGGCTAAGAGCGAAGGGCCCCAAAAGCGGCTCCCGCGGTAACATAAAATAACAGACGCTATGATAGGCGCCATATAGGCGATAGCATAGGCCCTACTGAGGTGCCCCGCTTCGACATAAATAATATTATAAGACGAAAAGGCAATGGCTATGGCACCTAAGGCGGCGAGCCAAGGCCGTATCTTCAATACACTAAATAGGAAATATCCCCCCAGTAAAAAGAGCAATAACACATCCGATGGAGGAGGAAAAACCGCACGAATAGCCGGTCCGATATGAGTTGTCAGGTTGTTTGCATGATCATACCATATCTGGTAAGTCGGCATACCGCCGAACATGGAATTCGTCCACAAAGGTGTCTTCCCATCCTTTTCTTTGTAATCGAAGATTTCTTTCTGGCTGCCTCTAGCTTGCATCACATCATGCTGTAACAATGTTTTCCCTTGCCACACCGGTGTAAAGTAGAATACAACCAACAGAAGGAAGATCCCTATGACAGATAGGTGATTCGCGTTTTCCTTAAACCAATTTTTCATTTACTATATAGGATTATTGATATAGCCCCAAAAATATAGAATTGATTTCAATTATTGAGAACTAATTTTGGTATAAGATTGCATTAGGTTTTATACGATAGACAGTGGGCCATGCCCTAGCGGGATTATCCCGCTTTACATTTGTTAAGTAAGCAGGAAGTTTACCAGAAACTCTTGTAGGTAAACTCACGATGTACGTCAAACGTTAAGAATAGATGGGTGATAACAGAGCTAACACCGGTATCTTTTATCTAAGGTCCAATCCCAGGACTACCCCTTCTGTATCAAATTCTTAATATTGGAAAGTTCGCCGAAGAGCACAAGTAAATCGTTTTCGCGCAGTATGGTATCGGATTTTGCTATCCCGGATGCTTCCTTTAGTATTTTTGTCGAACCTTCGGTAGTAGTGCCGGTTTCGACTTGTACAGTCGTCAGCACGATTACTTTATATTTATTGGTTAAATCAGCATCTTTTAGGGTCATGCCGACATATTTTGCGGGAACTTTTGTTTCTACAATGCTGTATTTATCGGAGACCTTGAAGGAGTCGACAATGTCAATATTGTCTAAGCGCATCGCTAAGCGCTCTGCTGCTTCTTCTTCTGGCATGATGTATTCGTCGATATTCATGGCCTCCAGTACCGTTTTCTGCAAGTCGGAAACTACGCGACCGATGATTCGCTTTACTTTGAGTTGCTTCAACAAAGCGACCGTTAGTAAACTGGCACCTTCTTCTTCCCCTATGGCCACAATAACGGCATTGCTGTCACGCAATGGTAGTGAGCTAACGGCTTCTTTATCCGTTGAATCTAAACAGACCGTATGGGTAATCTTATCTTTTGTTTGCTCTACAATACTCAAGTTCTTGTCTGCAGCAATCACTTCATGGCCTAATTCGGTGAGGTGAACAGCCAATGATCTTCCAAAATGTCCAAGTCCCAGTACGATGTATTTCATGATTAAAACAGAATTTTTTCAGTTGGATAAATATAACTCTTGTTCTTTGTATTCTTAATAAAGGCCACGAGTAAAGTTAACATCCCCACGCGTCCAACAAACATGGTCAGCATAAGGATAATCTTACTTGTTGATGATAAGGAAGCTGTAATTCCCAATGATAGACCACAAGTGGTATAGGCTGATATGGTTTCGAACAAAAGCGGTACCATCTGCTGATTTGGATCGGAGAAGTTCAGCAAAACAAAGCTCAGCATGATCGTTAATACCGATAGTAGGATAATTGCGAAGGACTTATTGACCGACTCGGAAGCAATCTTTCTTTTAAAAATTTCGATAGATTCTTTTCCTCTAGCCAGGGCAACGATATTCATCAGTGCAATAGCGACCGTCGTTACTTTCACACCTCCCCCTGTGGATCCTGGGGACACCCCTATCCACATTAATGTAACAATCATAATGAGCGTTGGGATATTGATAAAGTTTAGATCAACGCTATTGAAGCCGGCAGATCTCGCTGAATTCGCCATAAAGAGCGAAGTGACCCAATCTCCATAGACTGTTTTATCATCTATAAGGCTGTGGTTTTTTTCCAATAAAAAATAAGATACTGTTCCAAGCACGATAACGACAAGGTTACAGAGAACGATAAACCGTGAGTTGAAAGAGAAAACTTGAGGTTTATGCCTGTAGTTTCTTTGCAGGATATATTTGCAGATCAGCGCATCTATGCGCGTTTTGATCAGCGTATAGAAGTTGAATATTGTTCCGAAACCAAGGCTTCCGATGATAAACATGGATGATACCGCGAGCTGGAAGTTATAGTTGAAACGATAGTTCTCATTGTTTACTCCTTCCTTGATAATGGTGAAGCCAGAGTTACAAAACCCGGATATCGCATGGAAAGCGGCAAAGAAAACACGTTCTCCGAAGCTTTCGAAGAGTTTTGGATCTAGGGAGAAGAAGATGAGCAGCCCCCCAATAAACTCGAAGAGGAAGGTAATCAGAATAATGGTAATCAACGTCGATATAACCGAATTCAACTTGTTTTCACCCAGTATTTCACCGAACATCAATTGGTTTTTGAAGGAAAAGCCACCCGAGAAAAAGTATCCGAAGAAGCCCGTAAAGGTCATGATCCCCAGTCCACCGACTTGGATCAGTGCCATAATAACGCCCTGTCCAAATAGCGAGAAATTAGTAGAAATATCTGTCACGGTTAGCCCTGTAATACAGACGGCGCTTGTCGCCATAAAGAAAGCGTCGATAAAGCTCAATGGGGCTTCGATTGTTGTTCGCGGCAGCATCAGCAATACGGCGCCTAAAATAATAAGGCCTAAAAAACTGACAACGAATAGAATTGTTGGGTTGAAGTAGAAATTATCGAAGAAGAGGCTACTTCGGGAGAGTTCCGAAAGAAACATGATAGCAATACCCATATAGAGCCATTCGTCTTTAGCGAAGGTGCTTATCAGGCCTCCTGAGTGCCGGGAAATTGTAACGAGCAGAAAATAAGCCGTGATGACAACGCCGGAATAATGGGAAACATTGATCTTACGCGTTACCAATATGGAAGATACGGTTCGAATGGTTTCGAATAGAAACAGACCATAATACATGAATACAACAACCTCTTTAGTGATTTCCGCGATCGCAGGATCGGTTATGTATCCTACGTGAACCACCATAGTAATAGCGCAGATCAAACTCACGTAGAACAAGACTTGATCTACCGCTTTGTTGTGGTACCTAAATACGAATCTAAGAAAACTAAAAACAGAATCCATTCGCTACAAACTTAGGAATAAGCATTGAAATACACGCTCCCTTTTCACGTGAAACTAATTCTCTTTTTTCTGGTCCTTATCTTTTTTCTTGAAGATACCCTTAAAGAAATTTCCTGTTTTCTTAATGACGTTTTTGGATGCATCCACGATATTCTTCGCTCCCTCGGCTGTCCCCATCAATTTAGCTTCTCTTTCTTTGCTAATTCCGGCACACTGTTTTATGCCTTCTAGCAAACTCTGCCAAAGTGTTTTAAAGAAAGTATGCTCAGGTACACGACGGTAGTTTACTTTTCCTATATGATACTTTTCGTTGGCATCCGGATTACTGTCGTTGATCAGAATTTGGTTAACTAAGAATGACGCGATACCTTTTTTCTCGTTATCCGAACCTGGCGCATTGAGCAGGCTAATTTTTAGATGGTCGTAATCGAATCTAAAATCACCCCAGTTACGGTGATCATTTGCCGACATATTGAAGCTAACCTTCCGGATATTGCCCGAAGCGATTTCCACATTTAATAGTGGTTTTAAAATTCTATTGAAAGAAGTGGCTTGCATAGGTCCTAATGTCCCTTTGTAAGTATGTGCACCATCCTTGCTTAGCATATCAAACCCAAATTGTACATTCAGACTACCGGCATTCATGATCTTCGCCGAAAGATTCGCCTTCATTTGCTTTTGTTGCTGTAAATGTAAGCTATCATTGGTCAAGTTGGTGATTGTACCTTTAGCGTTGTTGAACGTAATCACCCCTTCTCTATTAAATTTTGCACTATGTTCACCGTAAAGGACGTCGATATTATCAACAAATACCGTATCAATACGAATGAGCTTTTGCACTTTCATCAGTTGCTGATGGGGCGAGCTTCCGACCTTGGATACGGTCTTCTTCGGATATCGCTTATCGTTATACAGGGATACGGATCCGTTTTTGATCTGCACATGCTTGGCGATGGTCTGCTGATCATCAATGAGCTGCTTAAAATTGAGCTTTTCAAAACGAAGCGTATCAAATTTCAGGACTGCCATGGTCACATTTTGACCCCTTGTTTTGAAGTATGCCGCTTTGCTCATCTTTGGAGAATACTCCACTTTCGTCAAGAGGACATTCTCTTCCTGCGTATTGATCTTTAACCGATCGAACTTCGCTTTGTAGATTCCGTTCGACAAATCGTAGGTAAATCCAGGCACATCAATTTCCACCATTTTGGTATAGAACAAGCGGGTCGAGTCATCAATTGAGGTTTCATCGACTAATACGTCATGAACATTAATACCGATACTATCCAATACGATGTCACTCGACTTTCCTTGTTCGATCTTAGAAAATTTAAACTTGACGTTTTCGATCTTAATATCTCTTACATTGACAGCGCTAAAGACATCTTTAATATTATCGTATAGTGTTTTTGATTTCTGATCGACAATGGTATCATTGTAAGCGTGATACTCCTGTATCATATGAATATCCGGCGACTCAAAGTTAATGGTCTTGATAAAGAGGGTTCTATTTTTTATAACATCCCAAAGGTTAAAGCTTCTAACTTTTAAAGAGGCCAGCTTGATATGGTAACGACTATTGGGGGCGAGTTTATTGGCAACCATCTGCCTATAGACAGCGGAATCGGGGATCAGTTCCGCATTTTTGAGCGTTACATTTCCTAAGGCGACATTCAAATCCAGATCGTCGTACCGTAGTGAATACAAACCATTTGTCGCATTTGTTACAGTTTCCTTGAGTTTAGTTTCAACGATAGGTTTCCAATTTCTGCTATAATACCAAGCCACGCCCAATACTATCAGTATCAGCGCAAGCAACACTCCAATAATCCATTTCCAAACAGGTTTCATATTTCTCTATACGGTTTTTACCATAATATCCTTAAGCAGAAACAACAATATAGTAAAGATGTTTAGTTAATTGCGATTATTTTCGTTGTTATAGATACTGATATAGCTGTCGTAACGCGATGGTTCAATTTCTCCTTCTTCCACGGCCTGCAGCACGGCACATCCAGGTTCGTTTATGTGTCTACAGTTGTGGAACTTACACTGATTCATAAGGGCGCGCATTTCGGGGAAGAAATGCGACAATTCCTGGGGTTCTATATCGACTATTCCGAGTTCTCGTATCCCAGGGGTATCAATCAACTTGCCTCCGAAAGGGAGATCGATCATTTCGGCAAAGGTCGTGGTATGTTTGCCTTTGTCTGACCAGTCTGATATTTCTCCCGTTTTCAAATCTGCATCAGGAACTACAGCATTCACAAAAGTTGATTTTCCTACGCCCGAGTGGCCTGAAACTAAGGTCGTCTTATCTTTTAATAAGGCTCTCACTTCCTCAATATGCTCGCCTTCTAGAGCCGAAACGGCATAACAAGGGTATCCAAGGTCTTCATAGAGTGCCATAAATTCGGCCAGCAGCTCTAATCCTTCCTCGCTAAATAGATCGAGTTTATTAAATATCAGAACAGCCGGGATGCCATAAGCTTCCGCAGTAACCAAGAACCGATCAATAAATCCGGTGGAGGTTGCTGGCGAGGCCAATGTAACAACGAGAATTGCCTGATCGAGGTTTGCACCGATTATTTGTGTCTGTTTGGATAAATTGACAGATTTTCGAATTATATAATTTTTTCGCGGTTCTAATTCGTTGATTACGCCGTTTTGTTGTCCAGGTTCCAATTCAAATTCTACCCAATCGCCCACGGCAACAGGATTGGTACTTTTTATACCATGTGTTCTAAATTTACCTTTAATTCTACATTCATAACGTACATTATCGGGTCCTAGAACCTGATACCAACTGCCTGTAGATTTAGTTACTAAACCGCGCATACAAAATCCCTCTTTCCTGTTAAATCTGTCATTATTCTACGCAAAAATGGAAAAAATTTATTAATCTTTACGTCTATTTGAATTTGTTAACTTTGTTGTTAGAGCATAAATAAAAAACGATTTTGAAGAAATTATTCCTTTTAGATGGAATGGCATTAATATACCGTGCGTATTTTGCGTTGAGCAAAACACCGCGATTAACGTCATATGGATTGAATACAGGCGCTATAATGGGATTTACGAATACCTTATTGGATGTTTTAAAAAACCAAAAGCCCACGCATATCGCTGTTGTTTTTGATACAGCAGCTCCCACCAACCGACATTTAGAATTTGAGAGCTATAAGGCACAGCGGGAGCAGATGCCTGAAGACTTAGCCGCTTCCATCCCCTATATCAATCGACTGATCGAAGGGTTCAACATTCCCATCATCACGATGGATGGATTTGAGGCCGACGACATCATCGGTACCCTTGCAAAAAAAGGAGAGAAAGAGGGCTTCACAGTCTATTGCATGACCCCAGACAAGGATTTCGGACAATTAGTATCGGATAATATCTTCATATACAAACCTGCGCGCATGGGCAACAGTGCGGAGGTCTTAGGTGTGCCGGAGATTTTAGAAAAATGGGAAATAAATAATGTGCATGAGGTTATAGACATTTTAGGCCTTTGGGGGGACGCCGTGGATAATATCCCTGGTATCCCTGGTATTGGTGAAAAAACAGCGAAGAAACTTATCCAGGAATTTGGTTCCATAGAAAATTTAATCCAGAGCACCGACAAACTAAAAGGGAAGCTAAAAGAAAACGTGGAAAATTTTGCCGAGCAGGGCTTAATCTCCAAGAAACTTGCAACGATTTTATTGGATGTGCCAGTTGATTTAGACGAGAAGGCGCTAGAGCTAGTAGATCCGAACCGCGAGGTTTTGGAATCTTTATTTGCCGAATTGGAGTTTAGAACACTAGGCAAGCGTGTATTTGGCGACGATTTCTCGATTGGTGAATCGCCGGTATCCAAATCAGCACAGATGGATTTATTTGCCCCACTTCCGGAGAATGAGCTTTCTTTAGGCCAGGCTACTGTTGAGGAAGTTCCAACCACATTGAATACGATTTCTACCGTTCAGCATCAATATATATTAGTTGATCAGATTGAACAACAAAAAGAACTGGTAGAGAAACTCAATCAAGCCGAGTCTTTTTGTTTTGACACCGAATCTACAGGGTTAGATGCCATGACTGCCGAATTAGTGGGCATGTCCTTTTCTATTAGTCCCTTTGAAGCTTACTATGTCCCTGTTTCAGCCATTCGCGAGGAGGCACAAGTTACAGTTGATCTGTTTAAGCCGGCATTAGAAAACACTTCTGTGCAAAAGATTGGGCAAAATCTGAAGTACGATTTATTAATCTTAGCGCGTTATGGGGTTAAGGTCGCAGGACCATTGTTCGACACGATGCTTGCGCATTATCTGATTGATCCTGATACACGTCATAATATGGATATCCTTGCGGAGACCTATTTGAAATATACACCCGTTTCTATCACGGAACTGATCGGCGCCAAGGGTAAGAACCAAGGAAATATGCGTGATGTGGAGTTGGAGAAAATAAAGGAGTATGCGGGTGAAGACGCGGATATTACCTTACAACTGAAACAAGTTTTTCAGCCTTTATTGACTTCTACGGAGACTTTAAAGCTTGCTGAAGAGGTAGAGTTTCCGTTAGTTTATGTATTGGCAGAGATTGAGAAGAATGGGGTAAAGATTGATGAACAGACGCTAAGACAGTTTTCTGTTGATATTGAAGCGGAGGTTTCGAAGCTGGAGTCGACGATTTATGAAAAAGCAGGTGTAGTGTTTAATATCGCCTCGCCAAAACAGCTGGGGGAAGTTCTTTTCGATAAACTGCAATTAGATCCTAAAGCGAAAAAGACAAAGACAGGTCAATATAAGACCGGCGAGGATGTTTTGTTGGCATTGGCCAATAAATCAGATATCGTTAAAGATATTTTAGATTACAGACAGTTGCAAAAGTTGAAATCGACCTATGTCGATGCACTTCCGAGCTTGGTAAATCCTGCAACAGGATTAATCCACACATCCTATAATCAGGCTGTTGCAGCAACGGGGCGTTTAAGTTCGACGAATCCGAACCTGCAGAATATTCCTATTCGTACGGAGCGAGGCCGCGAGGTGCGCAAGGCATTTATTCCGCGCCAAGCGGGATGGACCTTACTATCTGCCGATTATTCCCAGATCGAATTACGTTTGATTGCCGAGTTAAGCCAGGATGAGAACATGTTGGATGCTTTCCAAAAGGGTTTAGATATTCACCGCGCCACCGCAGCAAGAGTTTATGGCGTGGAACTCGAAGAGGTTACATCAGATATGCGTAGAAATGCGAAGGCTGTGAATTTTGGGATTATCTATGGTCAATCGGCATTTGGTCTTTCTCAAAGTTTAGGAATCCCTCGAAAAGAGGCTGCAGCTATTATCGATCAATATTTTGCGCAGTACACGGGTATTCGCAAGTATATGGGCGATATTATCGATTTTGCGAAGGAGCGTGGTTATGTGGAAACTTTATTGAAACGCAGACGTTACTTACGAGATATCAATTCAGCGAATATGACCGTTCGAGGATTTGCGGAGCGAAATGCGATTAATGCGCCAATACAGGGTTCTGCCGCTGATTTGATCAAGATTGCGATGATCAATATACAGAAGGATATAGAAGCGCAAGGCTTAGAAGGAAAGATGATTATGCAGGTTCATGATGAGCTTGTTTTTGACGTTCCTGAGCATGAGGTTGGACAGTTTAAAGAAATTATTGCAAATAGAATGAAAAATGCAATGAAATTAAACGTTCCTATTGAAATTGAGATTGGTCAAGGAAATAACTGGCTAGAAGCACACTAATTGATATTCATGAAGTATTTGCTTGTTTTATTATTTACAATTCAGGGCTTAATGGTCGCTGCGCAAGAAACAGAGACTAAGCCCGTGTATTTTGAGCGCAGTAATGATAGTCTGATTCGTTTTTACTACGATATGAACTATTATCTTGTTGATAAGAATTGTGAATTTAAGAACATCGAACGTGTTGCGGCATTTGATGCGCGAACAAGTAAATTCGTCGGTAAGTTTGTAGATTACTATCCTAATGGCCATCGTATGTTGGAAGGCTCCTATCAAGATGGTAGCAAAGAGGGCGTGTTTACAGCGTATCATCCCAATATGCAGATTAAGTGGCGTGCGACCTTTGTTAATAATACGCCTCAAGGGAATTGGGAGTATTACTATCCTGATGGCAAGCCTTTGATGACTGTTAATTATAGTAGCGCCGGCTCAAAAATGGTTCATTACTATGACCAGCGGGGTGTGCAGCGTGTGAAAGACGGTGATGGAAATTATAACTTTCGTGTCCCCTATCCTGGATACAACCCCTACGGTTTCCCGTTCATTCGTTTTAAAGGGAAATTTAAAGCAGGTATTCCGAATGGATTGTGGAGCGTTTTTTATGAAAACGAGAAGAATAGCGAGTTAGCGGCAGTTGAAGAATATCACAACAATCGACTGGTGCGTGCTGAAGATTATTATACCGGCGAACGTTATGCTGTTCAACGGTTTCCTATTATTCCAATCGTACAATTCACGCGAGCGGAAGCCATCGTTTCCAAGCAATGTAATTATGATGATTTCTCTGGTTTCCTTATTTATCTGATTGATTATTTCAATAACTCATTTGCAAATATTCAATTTTCGGCGTCAGAAGAATTGAATTTTAGCTACGAGGTCGATTTGACGCATGATGGTGTGAAGAAGAAGAGCTTGGTAATCGAGAATCCATTCCTTTCGAATACGGAAATGGCCAAAGCTTTTGAAGAAGTCGTTTCTTCTTTAGCATATTATCCGGCATCTTTTAAGGATGGTGAATATATTGCCGATAAATTAACGATAAATGGTAAAATCGCGATTGCTGAAGATAAAACGCTTGGATTTCATTCGCTGACCATTGATCGAGAGAATGAATTAAAGAAATAGAATTAATCTGATTGAGTTTAGGAGACTTGATTTCCAGATTATATATTTGCGTAAATACATATATATGAGATTTCATAAAGAAGGGTATACGAGTTTAGCAATAGTCGTTTTGTTCTTTTTCGTTTTAAGTGCCTTTGCACACTATTATGATGCAAGTGCTTTTGTTAAAGGCTTGATCTATTGTGTATCTGGCTTATTACTATTATTTGTACTGTTTTTCTTTCGTAGCCCCTCTCGCGTAATAACGCTCGACAGCGCTCAAGTCTACTCACCCGTTGATGGGACAATTAATCAGATTGAAGAAACAAATCAAATGGGATCCGGCGAAGAAAGAAGAGTTAAATTGTCCATAGCTGTATCTCCTTTAAATATCCGATCGACTAAAGCTCCGATAACCGGAAAAGGAAGATTAATCAATGCGAGTCAGACGACTTCTTTTTCTCATGCAATTGGTCAGCAGGGAAACGGTTTATCCATCCAAAACAAAGACGGGGCTGAAATTACGCTGTGGCAACATGGTGGAATTTTCGCTGGCCCAGTTTTTTTTGATAAAGGGGATAAGCAAGAAATCCAACAAGGTCAAGAACTTGGCTTTGTTAAGTTTGGTTGTCGCGTGGATGTAATTTTACCTGCTTCGGCGCTGTTAATGGCAAAGAAAGGCGACCAAGTAATTTCCGGCAAGTCGGTTCTTGCAAAAATTTAAAATAAGCATTCAACATTTATTCGTGCGCTCCTTATGAATTTCCGCACCCTGATACTGATTATAAGTTTAATATTCTCCCTGTTGTTAGCAGGGATGAATTATTATTATGAACGTCATTTACCAACGTTCGCCTTTATCGCTATTATCAGTTTTGTTCTTTCATTTTCTCTCCTAAATTATGTATTCCAGAAGTTTGTCTATGAGCGCATCAAAGCTGTATATAAATTGATACATAACCTAAAACTTGGCAAAGAGCTGAAAGATGCGCTCGGCGATCATAAATCTGACGATCCAATTGGGGACGCGGAAAAGGAAGTTCGCGATTGGGCGAAACAAAAAACTTTCGAGATCAATCAGCTTAAAGCACAAGAAAAGTTCAGGAAGGAATTTTTATCGAATATCTCCCATGAATTTAAGACTCCCCTATTTGCTATTCAAGGCTATATTGAGACTCTTCAAGACGGTATGATCGATGACAATCCAGAGATGGCGGTGTCTTTTCTAAACAAAGCAGCTCGGAACTTAGATCGGTTGAGCTATTTGATTCACGACCTCGATGAAATTGCAAAACTGGAGTCTGGACAAGTGATCGTGAGCAAGGAAAAGTTCGATATTCAGACTTTGGTTCGCGAAACAATTGATTACTTGGAGGATAAAGCGCTAGAGAACAATATCGCCTTAAAGTTCCAGCCGAAGAACAACAATCCGATACTGGTGAAAGCGGATCGAAAAAAAATTCAGCAAGTTTTAGTAAATTTAATTGATAACTCGATAAAGTATGGCAATAAAGGAGGCGAAACACAAATTAGCACCATCCCTTTAATTGATCAGATTCTTATCGAAATAACCGATAACGGTCAAGGCATCGAAGAAAAAAACCTTCCGCGCGTATTTGAGCGGTTTTTCCGTACCGACAAAAGCCGATCACGCGATATCGGAGGTTCTGGTTTAGGACTTGCAATTGTTAAACATATTATAGAAGCCCACCAACAAAACGTCCATGTGCGAAGCACCGAAGGGATCGGAACGACGTTTTCATTTACCTTAGAGAAAGCCTAAGAAAGAGCTGTTGCAGAAAACTTAACATTAACTTAACATTAAGTCCATATTTTTGCGCTACTAAAATTAAAAGTATATGTCTTTGAACAGCATTTTTCAGTATTTTGTCCCTAAGGACAAAAAATTCTTTCCTTTATTTGAGCAAGCTGGCTCAAATTTAATAGAGATGGCCAAGCTCTTGAAGGAAAGTGTTCATACATCGGATTTACAATTGAGAAAGAACAATTCAAAATTGTTGGAAGATTTGGAACATAAAGGCGACAACCTAACTCACCAAATACACCTAGAACTAGGGAAAAATTTCATCACTCCTTTTGATAGAGAGGATATTCACGCGTTAGCGAGCTCATTAGACGATGTTGCAGATTTCATCCACGGTGCTTCAAACCGTATGGAACTGTACAAAGTCATTGAAACTAGCGAACCTATGAAGGAGATCTCTAGTTTAATTCTAGAAGCTACGGAACATGTTGCTAAAGCATTGTACGAGCTTAAAGATCTTAAGAACATTCGTAATATTACGGACTCCTGTGTACGAATTAATAGTGTAGAAAATAAAGCTGATTATATTTTCG
Source organism: Sphingobacterium sp. UBA6645 (assembly GCF_002455685.1). Lineage (NCBI taxonomy): Bacteria > Pseudomonadati > Bacteroidota > Sphingobacteriia > Sphingobacteriales > Sphingobacteriaceae > Sphingobacterium > Sphingobacterium sp. UBA6645. The sequence goes on along the minus strand of NZ_DKLH01000097.1, from coordinate 13,421 downwards.
ATAAAGCGGTTGCAGAATTATTTGAGTTTGAGAAGGATGCGATCAACCTTATTAAATACAAAGAGGTTTTATCTGCCATGGAAGATGCAACAGACAAATGTGAGGATGTTGCGAACGTATTGGAAAGTATATTAGTTAAGAACGCATAATCGCGATTCTTCCAACACATATTATAACATATGGATTCAATTTCAACATTATTGATTGTTGTTGTTGTTTTGGCAATTGCCTTTGATTACATCAATGGATTCCACGATGCCGCCAACTCAATTGCAACGATCGTATCTACGAAAGTACTAACGCCATTTATGGCCGTTTTATGGGCAGCCTTGTTCAACTTCGTAGCATATTTCGTTTTCACTGACCATAAAGTCGCCAACACGATTGCAAAAACGGTCATTGAAGAATATATAACCCTCGAGGTCATCTTTGCGGGGTTAGTCGCCGCAATTTCTTGGAATTTATTTACTTGGTATTATGGTATACCTTCTAGTTCGAGTCACACCTTAATTGGTGGTTTCGCTGGTTCCGGTATGGCATACGCTTTATTTATGGGTACAAATCCGATTGATGCAATTAACATCAATGCGACATTAAAGATTTTATCTTTTATCGTTCTTGCGCCGATCATTGGTATGACCATCGCGATTATCATCACGTTGATTATTATCAACATCTGTAAGAAGTCACGTCCAAGCATTGCTGAAAAATGGTTCAAGATCTTACAGTTGATATCTTCTGCAGGATTAAGTTTCGCGCATGGTGGTAATGACGCGCAAAAGGTAATGGGTATTATCGCTACTGCGTTGATCGCAGAGAATGTGATTCCAAACTTTGAGGCGATGCCTGAGTGGGTTCCACTAGCATGTTACGTAGCGATTGCAGCAGGTACGATGAGCGGGGGTTGGAAAATCGTTAAAACAATGGGAACTAAAATTACGAAAGTGACGCCTTTGGAAGGTGTGAGTGCTGAGACTGCAGGCGCGATTACTTTGGGTATCACCGAACATTTCGGTATTCCAGCATCTACGACACATACGATTACCGGATCGATTATCGGGGTTGGTGTTGTGAAGCGTGTATCGGCTGTTCGTTGGGGTGTAACCATCAGCTTACTATGGGCTTGGATTTTAACAATCCCTGTTAGTGCGGTATTGGGCGGGCTTACGTTAGCTATTATCCATTACATTCTGTAGTGAATTCCCTACATCGCATGCTATTTATTGTTAAATAATAAAGAATTAACAAAAAATTTGCGTGATAAGTAGTTTATAAGTATTTTTACGCGTCTAAACTGAGGTTTTAAGTGTACAAAATCAAGGTTTTACCAAGTTAACATTTTTTGGCATCGTTATTGTTAAGTTTTGTTAAATTGATTTTATAACTAGAAACAATTAAAAATTTTAATAACCTTAAAAAAAAGAGTATGAACTATTCTACAATTAAAAAAACAGCTGTTGCAGCTTCTTTAGTAGCCGCTTTAGGTTTCGCAGAGACTGCACAAGCACAAACCCCAACTGTATTTGGTGGTAGATCACAATACAGAACTTGGTCAATCGGTGTTCAAGGTGGTATCACTACGCCTAACACAATTTTAGGCGGTTCTAACGCATTTGGTCAAAAAGTTGGTTACTTCCAAAATAAAGTAGGTGAGTACTACGGTTTAACTATTCGTAAACAATTCTCTCACTTATTCGGTTTAGAATTAGAAGGTAACCGTGGTCGTATCAAGACTTACAACCATGAATTAGCGCCTAACGGTGGTGTTGAAAATTCATTAGGAGCTAAGTCAGCTGAAACTTCAGTTAACTGGGCTGCTAGCTTAAATGGTGTATTCCAATTAGGTACTATCGACTTCATGAGAAGAGAAAACGCTGTTAACTTCTACGCTAAAGTTGGTTTAGGTGTTATGGCTCACAACCCAGTTCAGTTCTCGAATAACGACTTCACAGGTAATGAAGTTTTCAACAGAGAAGGACAATGGGGTGAAGAAATCTTCGGAGATCGCGAAGCTACTGGAGATCGTGACAACCGCTTAACAGGATTTATTCCAGTTGGTGTAGGTGTTAAATTTAAATTATCTGAAGTTGTTGCCTTGAACTTAGGTTACACAATGAACTTCACTGATGATAACTTATTGTACGGACCAGCTAGATCTGACTACAAAGGTAAATTCTCTAACGTATACGGTGGTTTAGAGTTCACTCTAGGCTCACGTGATAAAGAAAGCTTAACTTTCACAAACCCAGTTGCTACTTTATATGATGAGTTAAAAGATCCTTCATTACGTAACGAAGTTGAAGCATTGAAACAACGCGTATCTACTTTAGAAGGTACTGTTGATCAATTAAGCAAAGACTCTGATGGTGACGGTGTATCTGATAAATTTGACAAATGTCCAGGAACTCCTGCAGGTACTGTAGTTGATGGTTCAGGATGTCCAATCAAATTCCCAGAAGCACAACACTTAACTGAAAATGGTTCAGGTTACTACGCTCCAATTCAATTCGAATTTGATAGCTCAGTATTAAAAACTGAATCTTACTCAACTTTAGATAAATTAGCTAAAGAATTGCGTGACAACAACGCATCTGTAACTTTAGACGGTTATGCATCTGCAGAAGGTACTGAAGCTTACAACTTAAACTTATCTAAAGACCGTGCTAATGCAGTAAAACAATACTTAGTTAACGCTGGAGTATCTGCATCAAGCATCACAGCTAACGGTAATGGCGAGTCTAACCCAGTAGCGTCAAATGATACTGAAGAAGGTCGTGTTCAAAACCGTCGTGTTGAGATCAAAAAATAATTGTTAATAACAGTTATTTAGACGATAAAGAAAGCCGATCCTTTGGATCGGCTTTTCTATTTTACACACATTTAACAATTATAAGATTACCTTTGCTAACTAATTAAGTCCAATGTATGTGGATATGTTGAAAATAATTTAAACCATTGATGTTAAAAAACATTATTTTCATCATTGATTAGTGGTAATTGGTTGAATAATATAAAGAGAGGAGTATAATGGAAGAAGATTTTGAATTTGGATCACCAGAAGAACAAAAGATTTCTGTTGATCGTTATGAAGAAATGCTGCGGAATGAGGACCAATATTTTTTCGACGCTAAAGCATTTGAAAGCATCATCGACTATTATATCACTAAAAATGATCCAATAAAAGCCCTACAGGTAGTAGAATTCGCCGCTGCACAACATCCATTCGAAACGATGTTCTTATTGAAGAAGGCACAACTTCTTGCCAGTACGATGCAGTTCGAACCGGCATTGGAAGCACTATCAAAGGCCGAGTTATTGGAACCATCAGAAGCAGACATCTATCTAATTAGAGGCACGATTCTGTCATCTTTACAAGATCATAGTCTTGCTGAAGAGAATTTTTTTAAAGCGCTAGAATTAAGCGATAGTCCTGATGAGATCTATTATCAAATTGCTGGTCTATACCAAATGCAAGGGTCCTACCAAAAGGCTATTGATTACCTTCAAAAATGTTTAGCATTAAATCATGAAAACCAAGATGCATTATACGAGATCGCATTTTGTTATGATGTTTTAGAGAAACAGGAAGAGAGCGTCGCGTTTTATAACAAGTACATCGACTCAGATCCCTATTCATTTACAGCGTGGTACAACTTGGGAAATGCCTATCATAAGTTAGAGCAATTCGATGCAGCTATCGATGCATACGATTATTCTATTTTGATTAAGGAAAATTTCTCATCTGCCTATTTTAATAAAGGGAATGCCTTGGTAAATCTGGATCGATATCATGAAGCAATCGACGTGTACAAGCAGACATTCGAGTATGAACCTCCTACCGCAGACACGTATTGTGCTATCGGAGAATGCTATGAAAAGCTTGAGCGTATGGATGAAGCGCGCCAATATTACAAAAAGGCGGTAAAGCTAGATGCGAACCAAAGCGATGCTTGGTTTGGAATTGGAGTTACTTTAGATTTTGAAGAACGATACTTTGAATCTTTGCATTTCTATAAAAAGGCTTTAGAAATCGATGATGAGAATGCTGATTATTGGTTTGCAATCGCAGATGCGCGCTATAAATTGAAGCAGTTTGATGAGTCGATAGAGGCTTATTCTAAAGTTGTGGAGTTGAATAGTACCGACATCGAGGCTTGGTTGGACTACTCGTCGCTATTGTATGAGCAGTCAAAACTAAACGAAGCCATCGAAGTTATCTCTGAAGCTATTAAATGCAACCCCGATGAAGCATTATTGTATTATCGACTTGTTGCCTATCTATTCGCGGCGGGACAATACAACGAAGCTTTAAATTTTCTAGAAGTGGCCTTAGATAGCGATCCGGATAAACATCATATCTTGTTTGAGTATCTTCCGCAGCTACAAGGAAACAAAGTAATCTTAGATATCATTAAGAAATTCACTGAAAAATAATGAAGAAACTAGGATTAATAGGATATCCACTCGGACATTCCTTTTCCAAGAAATATTATTTAGAAAAATTCAAGAATGAAAATATACAGGGTATAGATTACGATCTATACCCTATTTCTACTATTGAAGAATTCCCTGAATTATATACTACTGACTCCGCGTTTTATGGTGTCAATGTTACGATTCCCTATAAACAGGCTGTTATCCCTTATTTGGATGAACTCTCTCCGGAAGCTGCAGCAATCGGAGCTGTAAATTGTATTCAGATTATTCAAACGCCAGGAGAAGCGCCTTATTTGATCGGTCATAATACAGACGTTATTGGATTCATGAACTCCTTAACGCCATTGCTGACTGAAGATCACAAACTTGCTTTAATCCTCGGAAATGGAGGGGCAACAAAGGCTGTATGCTATGCATTGGAGAAACTGGGCGTCGCTTATCAAATTGTTAGCCGTTCAAAGTCGGAAAAGAATATCACATACGAAGACTTAAACACTGATCTGATTCGGGCTCATAAGCTGATCATCAACTGTTCCCCGGTAGGAACTGCTCCGAATATCGAGCAGTGTCCGGATATTCCCTATGATGGTATTGGCAATACCCATTTGCTATATGATGTCATTTACAATCCTACCGAAACACTTTTTCTAAAGAAAGGTAGAGAACGTGGGGCCGCAATAAAAAACGGCTTAGAAATGCTCATTCTGCAGGCTGAGGAAAACTGGAAAATCTGGAACCGATGAGGTATGTATTTGTCATAATTCTTCTTCTAGCTATCGTCGGATGTCAACAGCAAGACTATAGCCCTAAGCCGCGGGGCTTTTTCCGCATTGACTTTCCTACTAAGTCTTATCAGGAAGCACAAACTGGTTGTCCCTTTATCTTAGAAATACCCTCATACTCCCAAATGCTGGATGACCCAAATGAAGACGCCAAAGAATGTTGGAAAAATCTCTATTTCCCACAATTCAATGCGACTTTACATCTCAGTTATTTCCCGATAAATAAATCCACAAGCTTTCAACAACTGACAGAAGATGCGCGAACTTTCGCATTTAAACATACTACAAAAGCGACTGCAATAGACCAATCGCGTATAAGTATCCCAGAACATGAAGTTTATGGGATTCAATATTTAATAGGTGGAAACACAGCATCTAACTATCAATTTTTTGTTTCAGATAGCACAGAGCATTATCTTCGGGGTGCATTATATTTTAACGAAAAACCGCACCTAGACTCCATTCAACCCGTTCTTGAGTTCATCAAGTCTGATATAAAACATTTAATACATAGCGTAAAATGGAAATAATTTCTATTTTTGACCATGTTGCAAATCAAAACCTTTGTATTTAATCCCTATCAGGAGAACACATACCTCATCATTGATGAAAACAAGGATTGTATGATCGTTGATCCAGGTATGCATAATTATATTGAAGAGAAGCAGTTTTCGGATTATATAGCAGAACATAATTTAAAACCTATTTATTTAATCAATACCCATGGCCATATTGACCATGTTTTAGGGAACAAATATGTTGCTGACACTTATGGATTAACCCCACAATTTCATGAAGGGGAGCTGCCTCTGGTTATACAGGTTCAAAATTATGCTCCACAGATGGGCATTCGTTATGAGCCATCTCCTATTCCGGAGACCTTTCTTACAGAGAATGATACCATTACAATGGGTGACGAGACTATACGTCTAATATTGGCTCCAGGACATTCCCCTGCACATCTTTGCTTGTACAGCAAAAGCAACAACTTCCTAATCGGAGGCGATGTATTGTTTAAAGGAAGTATCGGCCGTACGGACTTACCAGGTGGAAATCACCAACAGCTTCTAAACAGTATCGCTACGAATATCTATACCCTACCAGAAGACACCGTAGTTTATCCTGGCCACGGTCCGACGACGACTATTAAGGAAGAGAAGCAAAGTAATCCATTTATTAGAGGATAAATTCATGAGATTAGCACTATTCTTCGCCAAACGTTATCTGTTTTCTAAAAAATCCGTTAATGCGATTAACATTATCTCGTCTATTAGTGTTATCGGAGTTTTAGTGAGTACAGCGGCGTTGGTTATCGTGCTATCCTTCTACAATGGATTAGAAAAGTTTATCCTCTCACAATATAGTATCTTTTCTCCTGAGCTGCGTATCGAGCCGGCAAAGGGCAAAGTATTCTCAACGAAAAGTGAGGCGTTCAAAACCTTACGCACTAACCCGAAAATCAACTCCTATACCGAAGTACTGGAAGACAAAATTCTCGTAGAATATAATCACCAGCAGTTTATCGGTCGTATCAAAGGCATTGAGCCTGAAAGCATCCATAGCCATGCCTCCCAAGACATGCTCTTTGCAGGAAAACTCGATGTTAGACTTGATAGCGCCGATTACGCTATTTTAGGAGCGCAGGTGCAAGCCAATCTGCAAGTGCCACTTCAAGGATATGACAACCTATTAAGCCTCCATATACCTGATAAGAATGCCTCCGCGAGCAGTATTAATCCATTGGATGATATCCGCACTAGAAATATCCCCCCCAGTGCCATTTTGAAGTTCCAACCGGGTTTCGATGATCTCATTTTAGTGCCCATTGACTTTGCAAAGGATCTCTTGAACGAATACGAACATATTTCTGCCATAGAGCTCTATGGTGCGAACGATAATTCAACAGCCTTACAAAAGGAAATCCAGGAATTGGTGGGTTCAGACTATATTGTAAAAAATCGTGAGCAGCAAAATCCAACGCTCTATAAAACTGTTCGTTCTGAAAAGTGGATCGTCTTTTTTATCGTGACGATTATAGGGATAATCGCTATTTTCAATATCATTGGGTCACTAACGATGTTGGTTATCGATAAGAAGCAGGATATGGTGGTATTGAACAGCTTAGGAGCCAACAAAAGTCTTATACAGAATATCTTCTTTTATCAGGGTGTATTGATTGCTCTTATCGGAAGTATAGTGGGCGGTGCATTAGGTTTGGGATTCTGCGTATTGCAAGAAAAGTACGGCTTTGTACAAACGAACGAAGGATCCTTATTCGATGCCTATCCCGTAGATATACGCTATTCTGACATCTTGATCATCTTCTTAACGGTACTATTAGTCTCCATCATAGTTTCCTATGTGGCCTCAAAACTAAGTATCCAAGGATTTAAGAAAGTTGAGGAATTAGACTCAAATTAGTATTTCAGGCGCTCGCGACTAAAGTCTCCCCTTTTAATTTGATTGATAAGCTGACCCCAAGCAAATGGGTTCAACAATGGATTAGCAAAATTCTGATTGATCGCTTTATTAGACATATTGATATGTCGCTGGAAATTATTAAAAGCCTGGATCTCTTCAGCGCTTCTAGGCACTACTTTCGACAATGCAGCTAACGCCTGCGGAGAAAGATTCCGCTGAGCCGAAAGAATATCGTCATTTCCAACATTCATCGCTAGAAACTCTCTATTAAACTCCTCAATACTCGCCCAAGGCAGCGGTCTACCAATCGTTACGACCGGCAATTCCTTCACCAATGGGGTCATCTCGATATTTAATGTGTATTTGTCACTAGCAACTTGCGGAATGGTAATCTTTATATTAGCATATCCAATGGAAGAGAGTTCGATCTCATCGCCTACATGGGCTACAAAAGTAAAATACCCCTCATGGTTCGCGGTGAAGGTTTCATTTGCATAAGAAGTATTACGTAATGTTACGTAAGGAACCGCGACGTCGGTATTTGCGGCAGTGATAATTCCTGAAAATTGTACAATACGTTTCTGCTGCGCAAAAGTCGACAGACTAACACACAGAAGAATACATATGCTTAAAATTTTCAGATATACTTTCATTTACTCACAAAACTAACGAAAATGAGAAAAAGATGCTGTTAAATTGTGTTAACTGCTTCTATCATTTTAATTACAATTGGTTTGGAGTAATGGCGTTTGGATCATTAATGTCTGTTAGGTTGATAGCCTCCACAGATACGATTTCAGGAACAGCCTTCTTTATAGCTTGTTCTAACCCTGCTTTAAAGGTCATGATGCTCATGGAACAGTTTGCGCAAGTTCCAAGAAGCTTCAACTTCACTACATTGTCTGGTGTAATTTCCTCTATAGAAACGTTTCCTCCATCAGTTTCCAAATACGGTCTGATTGAATCCAAAGCCTGCTCTACTCTCTCTAATAAGGTCATTTTTAAATAGCTAATAAAATTTATTAGTAAATATAGGTATTTTTTCCACAAAAGATTGGGGAAGCCCGAGATTTCAACATTTCACTGACTTAAGCATATTCTTAGTTAAAGATTGTTAAAACCGTGAAAACAAAGCATCTTCTACGTCGAATTCCAGTATTTTAGCGCGGAAATATAATTGAAAATTAGTTTTAATTGACGTATCTTTGTGGGATGTTTTTAAAGAATCATGTATTTAGCCTAATTGTCGGTGCTTCTTTATTATTTGTTTTTGGTAGTTGCAAAAGCAAGTTCGAGAAATTACGCGCCAGCAATAATATACAAATGAAGTATCAGGAAGCTATCAAATACTACGAAAACGAGAAGTATTCAAAAGCACTGACTTTATTTGAAGACCTGTTAACTCGTTATCGAGGTACTTCTGATGCAGAAGACCTTGCTTACTATACTGCCTATGCAAGTTATCGACTAAAGGATTATATCTCTGCTCGATACCACTTCAAACAGTTTGCATTAAATTATCCGAATAGTCAGCGTGCCGAAGAATGTCGATTCATGTCGGCTTACTGTTTCTACCTAGATTCGCCAAGATCGAATTTAGATCAAGAAAATACGCGTAAGGCAATCGAAGAGTTACAATTATTCGTGAATCTTTATCCAGAGTCGGAGCGAGCAAAAGAGGCATCGGACCTTATTCAAAATCTGCGCGACAAACTAGAGAAAAAAGCATTCGATAATGCGAAGTTATATTACAACATGGGGCTTCCTGATGATTACCGCGCTGCTGTAATCGCCTTGGAGAACGTATTGAGACAATATCCGGATACAAAACATGCAGAAGACGTAGAATATCTTCTAATCAAGTCGCAGTATCTATTTGCCGATAATAGCTATCCGCATCGCCAGGAAGAACGTTTCAACCAAATGTTGGACTATTATGAGACATTTGCAGAGCACTTCCCGGAGAGTAAGTATGGCAACGAGCTTAAAGGTTTAAGATCTAGTGCAGAACGTAAGATAGCCATTGCTATTAAGCGCGTTGAAGCAGATAAAAAGCTAAGAAAACAACAAGAGGAAGAGTTAGGTATTTCTACATCTACAACTGGAGAAACCGAGTCTGAAGAAAGTAAAGCAAACAATTAATCATCTTTGTACATAATATCATTTTAAATATGAGCCAAAATAACAATTCAGTTCCAAATAGTACGGTAACACGCGATTTAAGAGATTTGGATAAAGGTACTGACAACCTATACGAGTCAATCGTGGTAATCAGCAAGCGTGCAAATCAAATTGCGGTTGATATTAAAGAAGAATTGAACCAAAAGCTATCAGAATTTGCTAGCAGCAATGACAATTTGGAGGAAGTATTTGAAAACCGTGAGCAAATTGAAATCTCAAAACACTACGAGCGTATGCCTAAGCCTACACTAGTAGCGATTGATGAATTCTTACACGATAAAGTATACTTTAGAAACCCTTCTAAAGAGCAAAAATAGGTTTATCCCATGTCCTTGCAAGGAAAACATATTGTAATTGGTGTAAGCGGCAGTATTGCCGCTTACAAGATTGCAACTTTAGTACGATTGCTTCGCAAGGAAAACGCTTCTGTACAAGTCATAATGACCGAAGAAGCAACCTCATTTATTACTCCGCTCACTCTTTCCACTTTATCCAATAACCCCGTTTTAGTCGACTATTACGACGAAAACAGCGGGGAATGGAATAACCATGTCCATCTTGCCGAGTCGGCCGACCTGATCTTAATCGCTCCAGCTTCGGCGAATACTTTATCTAAGTGTGCCCTAGGGTTATGCGATAATATTCTCCTTGCCACCTACTTATCGGCTACGGGCCCTGTATATTTCGCACCTGCGATGGATCTAGATATGTGGAAGCATCCGGCTGTTCAGCATAATATTTCACTTTTGAAACAATATGGTCATCAGATTATTCCCCCAGGAAATGGAGAACTGGCGAGTGGTCTAATTGGAGAAGGACGTTTAGCTGAACCGGAAGACATCTTACTGTTTATCCAGCAAAATCTTGAACTGCCTAAACCGCTATCCGGGAAGAAAGCCTTAGTGTCTGCCGGTCCTACTTATGAGGCTATAGATCCGGTACGATTTATCGGAAATCATTCTAGTGGTAAGATGGGTTATGCGATCGCTAAAAGATTACAGGAGCTAGGTGCCGAAGTTACATTAGTAAGTGGTCCTACGGCTTTATCTACGCCTCAGGGAGTACAACGAGTGGATGTCACCTCCGCAAAACAAATGTTAGACGCTTGCGAGCACTATTTTCCTGCTGCGGATATTACAGTGATGAGTGCTGCCGTGGCCGACTACACGCCTGAAGAAGTAGCCCCACAAAAAATCAAGAAGAAAGAGGAACACTTCTCTATTCCATTGACAAAAACGACCGATATTCTAGCCACACTTGGCGGTTCTAAGAAAGAGGATCAACTACTGATCGGATTTGCACTCGAAACTAATAATGAAATCGAGCATGCGAAAAATAAGCTACAGCGTAAAAATCTAGACTTTATTGTATTAAATTCTATGCAAGATAAGGGTGCTGGTTTTGCCCACGACACCAATAAAGTAACAGTAATAAGCCGTAATGGCGATATCGAAAGTTTCGAACTGAAATCAAAGGATGAAGTTGCAACAGATATCTGCAACCTAGTCATCCGAGAGCTCAAATAGGCCCTTCGCCTATAAATTGGCTATCCGAACTCCCTTTGGATAGTAGTTATTCACCCTATTTTCTAAGATTTTGATCCAACCAATCGGTAAGTTATTATACTTTACTATGCACCAGCCTTTCTTCACGCCCTCAAAAAGCTCCTGAGGCATGGCTTCTTTTCTCAAATAGTCCTGTGCTAAATCTAAAGTAAGATCGATAGAATTTATCGCCTCATCAAGATGTATGCTCAAGGCTAAATCATGATTAGGGACCAACTCTTTTCCCAACCATTTCCCTACTGCTGTGCCGGCATTCTTTAAATAAAGAACTTGCTGGAAAGCTTTGATGGCTAATTCATGTTCCTTAGCAAATATATGGATCGTATCATGATGAACTAGTGTTGCGAAGCCCGCATAATCTTTTACCCAGCCCTTTAACGCATCTTTTGGTAGAGGTGCCTTCTCCACTTTCAATTTCTTGAGGGAGAATGAAGGCTGAACTTGCTTCATGCGCAGCACAGCAACAAAAAACCCCTCTCCTTTCACGCGATGTGGGTAAAACCGAAAGCCTGTGGCTTGATGCTTCGGTGAGTTGGACTTTACGATTCCCCATTCCTCTTTCAATTCCACGTCTACCGTTTCCATTTCAAATTCATCCATCAGCCAATCGAGAATATCTTCATTTTCCTCTTCCGAATAGGAACAAGTAGAATAGATCAGATAGCCATTCGTTTTAAGCGCTGTCAGCACTTCAGATAGAATACGTTGCTGACGCTCGCTACATAGCTTGACATTCGCTTCAGACCATTCATCAATAGCATCCTCGTCTTTTCTGAACATGCCAGACCCCGAACAAGGCGCGTCCACAAGCAAGAGATCAAAAAAGCCAGGCAAACGTCTAAATGCTGAAGGATCATTATTACTAACAACAACATTTGAAGGTCCCCAGCGCGTTAAATTCTCCTGCAGTATAATTGATCGGCTTTTTATGATTTCGTTCGATAGGAGCAAACTATCCGGGTGCAAATAAGAATTGAGCAAGGTGGACTTCCCTCCGGGGGCCGCACAGACATCCGCAGCAAACAGGGCTTCCTTATCTAAACCCAAAGTTTGAATAATATGTGCAATAAACATCGAAGAAGCTTCCTGCACATAATATGCGCCGGCATGGAAGAGCGGATCTAAAGTAAACTGTGGCCTATTCGCCAAATAATATCCGCTATCGCACCATTGAACCTGCTCTGAAAGATAAAAATCCAATTCAGTAGGTTTGAATGGATTTAATCGGATGGAAGTTATTTGGTTTCCATCTTCGTGGGCAGCAATAAACGCGTCTTTGTCGAAGGTCGGATTGACCCCAAGTCGTTGTATCAGTGAATTTGGGAGGAAATTACTCATGCTTTGCTAATAAATCTGCGTAAATTTACGGAAATTGTCTTTTTTCAAAACAACAATGAAAGATTTTAAGAAATATTATATTATCCCGGCTAGCCCTGAGGAGCTCTATCGTGCCTTGACGACCGAAATAACCATACGATTATGGACCGGAGACCTTGTCACAATCGATCCAACAGTAGGCGGAGAATTCTCTTTATGGGACGGCGCAATAGAAGGAAAGTTCATCGCTTTAGAACCATTCAGTAAAATCGTACAGCAATGGTATTTTGGAGAACAGGAGGAGCCATCCATAGTGACCCTAAAACTACATGAGCATAAAAAAGGCACTTCCTTCGAAGTTAACCATATCAACATCCCTGACGAAGCTTATGATGATATTGTAGCCGGATGGACAGAAACCTATGTGGAATCCCTTCTGGAGTTCTATGAAGATGAGGAAGAGTCAAATTAGATATTAGACCGTTAGATATTAGATATTAGAGTTGGGCGCCGATAAGGCGCCTTTTTTTGCGCCCTGTTTTTCCTTGTAAGGGAAGAATTAATAAGAAAAGATGATCTTTGATTTTTGATGTTTGTCTTAAACCAGGAAAGGAAGAATTAAAAGATGAGCATGATCCCGCCAATCCTTAAATGGATCACGCTGAATTCTTGGGGGGAAGTGTTAAAAATTTCTTACTTTAGCGTCCTTAATACAGAT
>NZ_DKLH01000054.1:0-15592 GCF_002455685.1 Sphingobacterium sp. UBA6645 | reverse complement strand
TCCCTATCTTCCTACTCGATTGTATAGGGTATTGGTTATATTTAAATCGTAAAACCAATTGTTTGCTATGAGTTACAATAAGATACAACTGTTGCTGATCTCTGCTTTCGCACTGTTGACTTCCATCTATTTTTTTCTTGGGAATGAGGTTATCCATAAGATCATCGGGGTAGTCTGCTTGTTGATCTTACTGGGCTTGAATGGCTACTACTATTTTAACTCGACCGGCTGGCTGAATAGGAAGAAGTAAGTTTAGATGTGAGATATTAGATGTGAGATATTAGATGTGAGACATTAGAGTATTGCGGCTAGAGATGGTCGCCATGTTTCTTTAAGATATAAGAGTTGTTTTGAGCGTATGAGATTTTTTTCTGAAGGGGGAAAGGAAGGATTTTAGGATGAGCAGTGTGTTGTCTTTGAACCAGGAAGGGAAGGATGAAAAGATGCTCAGTGTGTTTTCTTTGAACCAGGAACGGAAGGATGTAAAGATGAGCAGGATTCTGTAAATCCTTATATCCTTCCTTTCCTGGTTCAAAACAAGACGTATCCTTCAATTGCTAGTTCAAAACAATACGGATCATTCCGTTCTTAACCGCTATACTCTAATATCTAAAATCTTACATCTAATATCTAAAATCTTACATCTAATATCTAACTACGCCACATCCCTCAAATCAACTGCTACCACTCTTGATACGCCCTGCTCAACCATGGTTACACCATAGATGATATCGGTACTTGCGATGGTGCGTTTGTTGTGAGATACCACAATAAACTGCGATTGGTTCGAGAATTCTCGGATGATATTATTGAATTTGTCGATGTTCGTATCATCTAATGGAGCATCAACCTCATCGAAGATACAGAACGGTGCTGGCTTCAATAGGTAAAGTGAAAATAGTAGGGCAGTGGAGGTCAGTGTTTTCTCGCCGCCTGAGAGCTGATTGATTGACAATGGACGTTTTCCTTTCGGTCTTGCGATAATGTCAATGTCGGACTCTAACGGGTTATTAGGGTCGCTTAAAACGATATCACAAGAGTCTTCTTCATTGAATAGCGACCGGAATACCTTCACGAAGTTTTCACGCACCGTCGTGAATGCGTACATAAATTTATCGTTGGCCGATTGGTCGATTTCTGAGATCGTGCTCAGTAGGGATGCCTTGGCATCCATGAGGTCGGTTTTCTCTTTGTCAATAAAGCCATGGCGTTCGAACATCTCATCATAGGCTTCTTTTGCCATCGGGTTGATCGTGCCGTAGTCGTCCAATTGCTTCTTCAACTTATTGCATTTGGTATGTAGTTCTTCAAAAGGAAGGCGATCTTCTGGAACTTCCTGCTCTAACAGGTCTTGCAACTCGATGTTGAACTCTACCGATAAGCGTTCCTTAAGTGCGTTTAGCTCGATCTGCAGGGAGGTTTTCTTGTCTTTATATTCGTTGATGATGGTATCTGCAATGTCTTTGTTGCGGCGCAACTGACCGATATTCTCTTCTAGATCGTTTATTGCTTGGCGACTTGCGTAAAATTCTTCTTCTATTTCCTTAAGTCCTTTCTCATAAAGTTCCTTCTGCTCGTACATCGCTGCTAGATCGATTTCATCCTTAGAACCGCTATTGACAGATTCTATGATCTCTTTCTTCACTTGATCGAATTCTTGCGTGTTCTTTTCGATACGTTCAAGCAACGTATCTTTTTGATGCTCACGGTATTCTAAGTCTTTCAATAGGGTAGAAACCTTACTTTGCTGCTGATGGAACTTGATATTGGCATTGTTAAAAACAGCCGATCTTTCTGTCAAGATTTCAGAAATATCTTGATATTGCTGTTGCAGAAGAACTAATTCATCTTGATTTGTCGAAGCCTTCAGTTTAAAGTCCTGAAGTTCAGGTTCTGCTTTCTCAAGCTCGACAAGGATAGAGGCGATCTTGGTTTCAATATCCTGCTTTCTATTCTGACTATTGTTGATGAATGTCTGGTATTGTTCCTGTTTGGTTTTAACAGAAACTAGCTCATTTGTCAAGCGATTAAGTTGTACACGTTGTTCTTCAATGAAAACTCGTTGAGAACCTCCCTTTAAGCGGATAAGCTTCTCGTTTTCTACGCGTAGGTTTTCTTGTAACTCAAGAATACGCTGATTTAGCGTTTTGATCTCTTTTGCAAGAATTTCTAAGTTCTTTGCACGTCCGATGCGTTTTCCTTCGAATAAGCCTACCGAACCGCCCGAAAGACCTAGCTTTGTTTTGGAAAACTTACCGTCTTTATGAAGTATAGTGATATTATCAGTCGGTAAATCAGATTCTAGACTGATGTCATCTTCCGACTTAAGAAGATAGACGCCATCGAGTAGGATAGTGCATAAGCTCTTGAACTTGTCATCAACCGATATGACATCCATTGCCGATATCAGGCGGCTGTCGTCATTGTTAGCTTGTTCTGCTGCAGGAAGCTGTTTTACAGCTTCGAGGATGAAGAAGTTCGCCCGACCACGTGATGAATCACTAAGTAGGTTGATTGCTTTTACAGCATCCTCTTTCAGGTCAACTACGTAATGGTTCATGATCGGCTCAAGGAAGTTCTCGATAGCAACTCGATAATCTTCCTTACAGAAAAGGATATCCGAGAATAGGGGATATTGCTTCTTCCAGCCCGCATTCTTACGTAAGAATCGAATAGACTCTGGGAATCCTTCGAGATTATCGACAAGGGATTTCGTAAGGTTGTATTCGTTTTGTTTCGCATCTACAACGCGAGATTCTCTGTTAAGTTCGCTCGTATATTGACGGATATTATCTTCCGTCTGTTGAATCTGTTGCTGTAATTGCTCTTCTGTATGAATTGCAGCGTCAAACTGTTCTTGTTGGATATTGACGCGTTCTTCCAATTCTGCAACCACAAGACTGAACTGATTGAGTTCAGCTTCTTTTGCGATAGCGTCATTAGCAGTACGTAAGGATTCTTGCTCTAAAGCGTCTTTTTGGATACCTAAGACAGCAATGTCTTTTTCTAAACGGTAGATATTGTTCTGTAGTTCAGCATTATCCCTCGTAAAGCTGTCGAGTTTTCCTTTTGCAGATTGTTGTTGTCCGCGGAGCTCTTCGACCTCTTGTTTATTGTTTTCTAAGTCTTGTTTGATATCATCAAGCTTGTTCTGCTCTTCGAATAGCTCTTCGTTCAAGCGTTTTACACTGTACTCTATTTGAGTGAGTTGTTGCTTATCAGTTGCGATATCATTATTTAAACGAGTTTCCTTTTCCTGTAAATGGATCATCTTCGCATTCTTCAGTTTTTCATCTGATTCTAATGCGCGGATCTTGTTGATATACTCGTGAGTAATCTTTTGCTGCGTCGCAAGGTTTTTCTCTTTGGCAAGGATGTGGTTCTTTTGGGTCTGTAAAACAGTTTCTTTGGATGCAATCTGTGTTACAGTTTCCTGTAGCTGGTCCTTCTGTTGGTTTTCTTGCTCCTGAATGCGCTCTAGATCGTTGTGGAAGTTCTCCAGACGATAGTAGGCAAGTCCAATACTCGCTTCGCGATATTCTTCTTTAAGGGCAAAGTATTTATCGGCTTTCTTAGCTTGATTTTCTAAAGACTTTAGATTCTTATTGATTTCGAACATCAAATCATCAACGCGGGAGAGGTCAGCTTCCGTGTCCTTAAGCTTCGCTAAGGTTTGTTTTTTGCGGACTTTATATTTTGATATACCCGAAGCTTCTTCAATGAGGTTTCGGCGCGAATTGTCTTTATTGGCGATGATTTCATCAATCATCTTCAATTCGATGATCGAGTAGGTATCAGCACCAACTCCAGTGTCGAGGAATAGATCGGTAATATCTTTCAAACGACATTTGACATCATTTAAGCGATATTCACTTTCGCCGGTACGGAATAGCTTTCTTGTAATGGTTACCGTCGTGAATTCCGTCGGGAGTATACTTTTAGTATTGTCAAAAGTTAGGGATACTTCAGCAAGATTGGCAGCTTTACGGTTCTTTGTACCGTTGAAGATGATATTTTCCATCTTTTCTGAACGCAATGTACGCGTGCTTTGCTCCCCTAGTACCCAACGTATGGCATCAACAACATTAGATTTCCCACATCCGTTTGGACCTACAATGGCCGTTACGCCTTCATTGAAGTTGATTACAACCTTGTCACCAAAACTCTTAAATCCTTTGATTTCTAACTTCGTTAACTGCATTTAAACTGTTTTCCGTATAAAAAAATATCCTGCGAAAATAGTGAATTTCGCCCATTGTTGAAAGTATCGCATTTTGCTGAATGCTAAGTGGTCAGTAATTTCGTGAAATAAACAAAATGGGGCGTGCCATCGATCTGTATTTTGAAAATTCCTTTACCGCCACGAAGATAGGCAGCAATTGCGGTGACTGCCCAAGCGTCGCCTTCTGTTGCGGGCCATTCCGCCTGAGTTAGCAAACCATAACTAAAGAATTCTCCATAGTTTTTGATGATGTCTAGCTCTTCCATTTCCACTGATGATATTGCCGGATTAGCCCAACGCCAAGTCCATAAGCCACTGTTCTCATCCAAGTAGCCAACTGCTTGATATCCTGCTTTCAGGACTTCTTCGCCATCTTTGACAAAACTAATATTGGATTTCTCTGTGTCTAAGCTGTATTGATCATAAGCTCCAAAAGAGAAGTCTTCTGTTAGGATTTCACGCTGATCCGTAACAAACTCATGTGCTTTTTTGTGCAACACGCGAAAGGACTCGTCGACTTGTGGTTTAGATAGGTTCATGTTTTTTGTTTACAATAGCAAAAATAAGAAAAGCCCATAAAATATGGGCCTTCCAAATTATGGATGTATTGTAAAGCTGCCTTACTCTGCGGATAAATACCCTATATATAGCGGCTTTTCCGAGTCACCTTTTGTCCCCATTAGGGCAAAGGTATAATATAGACCTTTTTTGAAAACGATGTCTTCTCGCTCTGCAAGGATGTTTCCTTGCTCATCTTTCGCAGTAACCTTGAAAGTTCCTGTATTAATCGGACGGAATATCTGTGCTTCCGACACGGTGTTTTTATTTTCCTGTATGCGATCTTTAAAAGCTGGCACTTCTTGATCTCCAATTTGGAATGTAACTTTTGCTACTCCATTTCCAAGATGTACGAAGCGTGCTGCAGCCTTTTCGCCTAAGTTTTCAACTGGCGAATCTGTCGTTCTGATGAACTTTGGTTTTCCAACTGCACCATACACATAGCCCGTATAGAATGTTGAATCTGCGTAGTTCATTGTGGTATCAATTAACATCTTATTGTCCATGCGGCTCATCACCTCTAAACGCTTGCTTCCTGGGAAAGCGCGAAATGAAGTATATGTCTTATATGGAAAGCTAACATTATTGATTATACGTCCATCCATTTGGTAGTAAACGTCAGATGCGTCTGGATATGAGTTTAATAAAGTTACAATTGCTTGTGGCGTTGGTTGTGCATCATCTTTCAAACAGCTACTCATTGTGAAGATGGCTAACACTATCACGATTAAAAAATGCGTCTTTTTCATGTTTTTCATATTATTCTGCTGTCAATCATTTTTTTGAACGTTCAACAACAATACGGAAGCGTCAATCATTACGCTACAATACAATGAAAAAAAAATTAAATAGCCTTTCTATTAACTTGCTGTTGATGAGTTTTGATGGCTTGGAGAAAACTTTCTATTCCCAGCTTTTGAATGGTAATAATCTCGGATTGATAAATCGGGATTAGTTGAACTAACTCGATGCCTTTTGATTTCTTGCTGTCATAAATTAAACTGGTATCGTCAAGAAACTGAACTTCTGAAACGACAAAAGCATCCATCTCAGAATCAGGACTAATTTGTTGACCAATCTTAATTATTTCTCCCTTTCTGAATGGGCAGTCTGTTCTAAGTTGATTTGCTAAATACCCGACAATATGAACCCAGTCCATTTCATTGGATGCCACCTGTAGGCATAATTCCACTTGCTGCAATCGTTCAGGATGGCTGGCGAAGGAAACGCCATAGGAAAATGCGGTTATCAAGCGATCTTCAGTTTGAGGGAATGCCAATGTATAAACAAAGAGGAGTTTTTTCTGTGCGCTCTTTTCCCTAAAAATCTGAGCCTTTGACTGCATTCGTTCTTCGATGGATTGTCTATAGCGTTCAATAGGAGATTTTAAAAAGTCGGGTTTCTTAAAAAGCATGCTCTTCAGTCTTGTTTACACGCAAATTTAGGGTTTTATGTAATAATTGCAGTTTTAGCTGTCAAAATGACTTAAAAAACACAATGGAATGCCTATTGATATGCACTAACGGAGAATTATTTATAATAAAAAACGATAAATCATATATAGCATATGCAAGAAGAAAAAGGTACAATTTCCATTCATACCGAGAACATTTTTCCGGTAATCAAAAAGTTTTTATACTCGGACAATGAGATCTTTTTACGCGAGCTAGTCTCAAACGCGGTTGATGCATCTCAAAAAATTAAACGCCTAGGTTCCTTAGGTCAGTTTGCTGGTGAGGTAGGGGATTTAACTGTAGATGTTAAGTTTGATGAAACAGCAAAGACGATTACTATTTCAGATAATGGTATCGGGATGACTGCCGAGGAAATTAAGAAGTATATTAACCAGATTGCTTTTTCAGGTGCAACGGAGTTCATGGAGAAGTTTAAAGAGGCGAATGACGCAAATGAAATCATTGGTCGCTTTGGATTGGGCTTCTATTCAGCGTTTATGGTTGCTGATCGCGTAGAGATTGAGTCGCTATCTTACCAAGAAGGTGCTGAACCGGCACACTGGACTTGTGATGGTAGTACAACCTATGAGATCTCAACTGGTAGCAGAACTACCCGCGGAACGGATGTTATCCTTCATATTAACGAAGATTCTACGGAGTTCTTGAACAAATCTAGAATCCAGGAGATTTTAGATAAGTATGCGAAGTTTTTACCAATTCCAATTCGTTTCGGAACGAAGTCTACTCAGGAACCTGACGGAGAAGACGAAGAGGGAAAACCAAAATACAAGACTGTTGAAGTCGATAATATCATCAACAATACAAATCCAGCTTGGACGAAATCGCCATCGGAATTAACTGATCAGGATTATTTAGATTTCTATCGTGAGTTATATCCATATGCGATGGACGAACCTTTGTTCTGGATTCACTTAAATGTAGATTATCCGTTCAATTTGACGGGTATTTTGTACTTCCCTAAGATCAAGAACGATTTAGAGATTCAGCGCAACAAGATCAAATTATATTCTAGACAAGTATTTATTACCGACGAGGTAAAAGATATCGTTCCAGAGTTCTTAATGCTATTACATGGGGTGATTGACTCTCCGGATATTCCATTGAACGTATCGCGTTCTTTCTTACAGGCGGATAGCAATGTGAAGAAGATCAATAACTACATCACTAAAAAGGTTGCTGATAAGCTGCAGGAGATCTTTAAATCAGATCGCAAAGGCTTTGAAGAGAAATGGAATGATATCGGTCTTTTCATTAAATACGGTATGCTAAGCGATGAGAAATTCGCAGAGAAGGCGATAGATTTCTGTTTATTGCAGGATACACAGGATGCTTCTTATACCATCAAAGAGTTCTATGAGAAGGTAAAAGATATCCAAGTAGACAAAAATGGAAATATCGTTTACTTGTACACCAATGACAAGGCACAACAAGATAGTTTCATTGCTCCAGCCTTGGCAAAGGGTTATGATGTATTGAATCTGAATGGTCCATTAGATACACACTTCGCAGGATTCCTTGAACAAAAAGGAGGAGAGAAGGTGCAACTGAAACGTGTGGATGCCGATATCATCGATAAACTGATCGAAAAAGACGAGAAGATTGAACTGAGTCTATCTGAAGAGCAAAGCAAAAAGGTTAGTGAGACGTTTGAAAAAGCAATCTCTAGAGCGGATATGAAGGTGGAAGTGGATGCTTTAAATGAAAACGATCTTCCTGTATCGGTGACTTTAGACGAGTTCATGCGTCGTATGAAAGATATGGCGAAAACAGGTGGAGGTATGGGCTTCTACGGCAACTTGCCTGATAACTACAAAGTTACTGTCAATGGAAACCACCCATTGGTGAAACGCATCGTAGACGCCTCTGAAGAGGACGGCGAAAAATTAGCGAAGCAAGCTTTTGATTTAGCATTATTGTCAAGAGGCTTATTGACCGGAGCAGACTTAACTGCTTTTGTTAAACGTAGCGTTGAGATGATCTAAAAGCTAGATTTAGTCTCTATAAAACAAAAGCCGCCTGTTTCTGACAGGCGGCTTTTTTTACTTAACACTTTTTAACTTCCCCGGCATTAAACTTATCAGCCCAATTTCCACTCTTATCCATACAAAGACAATGAAAAAAGCTCTACCTGCAGGTACTATATTTAATTTAACAGCTTTTAACAATTGTCAATTAAACTATTGAGATTAAAGAATATCAAAAGAATATAAGTTGAACAATTAAAATATCGTTCCTATGAAAAAGTTATTAAGCATGGCAGTATTTATGGCTGGATTAACAGGTCTTACATACGCACAAAGTACAAATACAGAAATCGATAACAAAGATCCGAAAACGAAAGAAGTTCGCCAAGAACGCAAAGGTCGTATGCATATGAAACGTCATGGTGCTATCATGAATAAAACAGCAGAAGAAATTGCGCAGGCTAAAACGGATCGCTTAGATAAAGAGTTGAAATTTACGGATAAGCAGAAAAAAGATGTTTATGCTTACCATTTAACCCAAGCGCAGGAGTGGAAGGCGAAAGCTGAAGCTCGTAAGGCGGAGCGTCAGGCTCGTATGAATGAAATGAAAGCCGACCGCCAGGCATTTGAGAATCTTTTGACAGCGGAGCAGAAAGAAATTTATAAAAATAAGTTGGCTGAAAGAAAACAACGTTTTGAAAAGTCGCCACGAAAAGAACACCGCAAAGGAGGAAAAGGCAACTTTAAACCTGTTGAAACTACAGATGAGTCAACTGACAAAGTATAGTTCATAATTAAAACGTTAAGTTTTAAAGGTTATATATTAGTTAGTGGTTATATGTTTAATTGATGAAGGTCCCGCAGTGATGCGGGGCCTTTCATATTTTAATGAATTTAGTTGATAGAATGCGAAACGCGACTACCTTTTTCATGATCTTTTACGATCGTAATCGAGCTCGGAATACGTTCTTTCAGCTCCTCAACGTGCGATATGATACCTACTACGCGGTTTTCCTGATGTAAATACTGTAATGTATCAAATACCGTATTGATACTGTCGGCATCCTGCGTTCCAAAACCCTCATCGATAAAGAAGAAGTTACGATCCGCTTTATTCAGCGATTGAATATTCTCGGCTAGCGCCAATGCCAGACATAGGGATGCTTGGAATGACTGACCTCCGGAAAGCGTTTTCACTGAACGACGATGACCGTCATTTAAGTAATCAATCACTTCGAACTCATTGTTTTCATTAACCGTCAGACTTAATTGATTTCTCGTTAGGCGATGGAAACGATGATTTGCCATTTCGCACATTTGTCTCAAATGAATGCTGGAAATATAATTCACGAAACCATTTCCTTTAAACAGATTCTCCAATGTCTTCAGGTTACTCCCTCTGTTCGACAGTTTTTCAAACTCCTCCAATAATTTTTCTTTCTTGCCAAACTCGACCGTTATAAATGAGAGTTCCTTTTCTAGAGCACCCGTTAAAGCGAGCTGTAATTCTAACTCTTCCTTCTTCAGTGCAAATAGATCTGCTGTTGTTTCAAGCTCCTCGTCCGTAAACGCCTTGCTGGATAAATACTCGTTCAAGGAAGCAATTTGCGATTCTAAAACCTCCAAACGGATATAGAACTGCTGTATTTCTTGCCTATATTGCTCTACAGGAATAGAACGCCTAATTATCTGTTGTACCTCCGTAATATCGTTGAACTGGAACTCCTTCAATAGTTTCGCCAATTGCTCTTGACGCGATTTGATTTGCTGATTATAAATGCTCAGTTGTTCTTTGGAAGTATTATACTGCCCAACGATCTCCGCAAGCTTTGTCTTAAACGTATTTATTTTTTGCGTTAGCTGAAGATACGTGCTCTCAATATAAATAATACGGTTATCGAGAGTTAGCTTGTCATGTCTGATCTCATCGATAGCAATATCTTTGAACTCTTCCCATTGTATTTGCTGCAGTAGGCCCTTGTTATGAATGCTCAATCCCTGCACGATAGCCATTTCATTGCGGATGCTATCCAATTCTTTTTCAAATCTGCTGATACTTGCCTGCGTTCGCTGCAACTCTTCGCGCTGCTGCTTAATCTGAAGTTCAAGATTTGAAGACTGTTCTTCATTCAGCTTCAACTTCTGTTTTTGTGCTTCGAACGCGCTGCTATCTTCCGTTGAATATCCTGTCCATTCGAACGTCGCAATATGCGCAGCTAGAGAGTCTTGCAACTGCTCGAGCGTTTTTAGCAATTGCGACTCTGAATTTCTTTTGCCAATTAACGCGACATTGCACTTCGTCAGTTTGTCCCTCACCTGCAAGAAATCACGCTTGCTTTGCTCTAGCTCATTCTTTACGCGCTCATTTGAGTCAAGTTCTTCATTTACATGCGCAGATTGCATAGGTTGAGGATGGTCCAACGCACCGCAAAGAGGGCAGGGCAGTCCATTCTGCAAATCATTCGCAAATCCAGCCAGACGAGCCTGTACCTTTAAGTGAGTTTCCTGATCGCGCTGCTTCAACATCTGTTGCTCGATCAGATTAAGCTCATTGCTCAACATTTGCTCCCAATTAGTTTCCAGATATCCTGCAGAGGTAATGATCGAAAGCTCTTCTGCTATTTGCGCTTGGGCAGCCAGAAGCTGCTCTTGCAGCTGCTTCTCTTGTTGCTGTAGACTTTCCTTACGCTGATACCATTTTTCCATATCAATTAGCTGCGTTGTATCGATCTTCTCAGCTTTCAATATTTCCAGCTGTTTCTCTAGTTCAGCAAGTTTGTTGGTAACAATATCTTCTGTAGCCTTCGCTTTAATGACAATCGGATCACCCTTCGTTAAACGATGCTGCAACTCAATTTCTTTTTTATCGTTCTCTTTTATCTGGAGGAGGTGTTTGTAGTCTTCAGCTTTTGCACGAAGCGTATTTATTCCTAAATAATCCTTTTGAATATGTTGGATTTCTTTCTCTAATACATCAATCTCTTGCGATTGACGCTCTTTGCTAGCTTGAAAGTTCTCTATTTTATGAATAAGCGATTCACGATCGATATTTAGCGATTGAATTTGATTCAACGGTTCGCGGAAAGCATTGGAAGTCTTCTCATAACGATTAAGTTCTTCCTCTTGTTGCTTTACCTTTTCTTTCTTGCTCGATAGTTCCTGATATTGGCTAGACTTCGATTGCAGTTCGTTTTGCTTGTCCTTATACTCCTGTAGGGATTGGACTTTCTGCAAGAGTTCCTGATATCCCTGTTTGGTTATTTCCAGGCTTTCTTTTGCTTCCTCTACTTCTTTCTTTTTTAAGCTCAAGGCTTCGGCAGAAATACTTTCGAATCCGGAAAGTGCCCCTCGCATATTCTCTAGCTTACGATTGTTTTGTGCTTGCAGCATCCCCACTTTAGGACCCAAGTCAAACTTATTAAGGTAAAAAATCTCCTTCATCATTTCTGAACGGTCTTTACCCTTAAGCTCTAAGAACTCTTTGAACTGTCCTTGCGGGATGATAATCGTTCTTCGGAAATTGGAATAGGAAAGGTTGGTCACCTTTGCACCATCAGCAGAGTCCATGGGGATCCAATTCTCATCTTTCCACTCATAAGCAGTACGTTCAATCGTCGTCGTGTCTTCAAAATTCTTACGACGTTTCCACTGGGCTACGAAACGATATTTCTTATTCTCAAAATTGAGGAACTCAAATACAATCAGTGTTTGATTGGACTTCAGGTTCATCATATTATAAGCCCGCTTATCGGTTTTATTCAACCTCTCTGTATCACCGAATAGGGCGAAACTTATCGCCTCCAGAATGGAGGACTTTCCAGACCCAACGGTTCCGAATATGCCAAATAGACCCGATTCGGTCAGTTGAGTAAAATCTATTTCTTGTTTTTCTTGATAGGAGTATAGTCCTTCTATACTGAGATATAGTGGCAGCATACTTAATCTTCTTTTTCTAAGGTGTTTGTACTGACTTCATCAAATAAATCCAAAAGCTCGGTGTTGGGCTCTTGCCCATATTTCGATTTGAAATAGTCTTTGAACAAGTCTTTGATATCCTGATCTAGGTTCACGCTTTGTTTGCAAGTCGCTATATTGGCTTGCTTAGATATCACAGGGATAATATGAATGATGCCATCATGGCTCTCATGTATTCGCTTTAAATCAACTGCAGAGATGTAGGTATCGCTCTCCAATGTTAACTCGACCAATGCGTGTTGGTTATCATGCAGCCAAACAATGGCTTCATCGATATCATTGAATCGCTTTCTGAATAAGGGTTTCCCTTTTTCCAAAGGTACGTTTCGGTATTGCGCATTTCCTTTGGGTTCGATGTCGACAATGACCACTTGTTTTTGCTGACCTGCTTCCGAAAAAGAATAGCAGAGCGGGCTGCTTGGATAGATCACAGGAGCCGTGCCTTGCCCAATCTCATGGAATTTATGTAAATGACCTAATGCCGTATATTGAATTTGGCTAGGGATAGCATCGGAGTACACTAAATCCGCATAGCCTAAGCGAAGCGGCTTTTCGCCTTCCGGTTCTTCTAAAATTTCGCCACCGCGCTTTAGCATATAGAGATGGCTAGTCAATACATTAACCCCGTATCCATCGCAATACTGCATTGCCAAGTCTGTCCAGCTCTGTTTTAAAGAATCGTGCAACTGTGCTGCTTTATCGTCAAAGCCAAGAAACTGCTTCAATCTAATCTCATTGGCGAAAGGCGTGCTCAATATTCGTATTGGATAATAATACTTTGGCAGTTTTATTTCAACAAATCCTTTATCAGAACGAAGGATTTCAAAACCATTTTCTACTGCCAAAGGGCGCGTTTCTTGGTTTGGATAACCAAAGAAAAAGATTCCGCATTCTCGAGCTAAAGGATCTGGCGAATCGATGCGATCCGGCGAATCATGATT
Source organism: Sphingobacterium sp. UBA6645 (assembly GCF_002455685.1). Lineage (NCBI taxonomy): Bacteria > Pseudomonadati > Bacteroidota > Sphingobacteriia > Sphingobacteriales > Sphingobacteriaceae > Sphingobacterium > Sphingobacterium sp. UBA6645. Next base: position 2,457 of record NZ_DKLH01000054.1, on the reverse strand, counting down.
CCCCGCAATCGCAATAACCGGGCGTTTGCCGTTCTTCGATAATTGCTTTAAAGTCTTGTATAACAGCTCTGTTGCTTCTACAGGCGGGTTGAAGGTGTCGAAAAGATCACCTGCCACGATAACTAAATCAACTTCTTCCGTGTCGGCTATCGTACAAATCTCTGCTAATACTTCGCGTTGTTCTTCCAATCGCGAATAGAAATCTAGTCGTTTGCCTAAATGCCAATCTGCAGTGTGTAATATGCGCATCTAAAAGTAATTTGTAAAGGTGATGGCTAAAATTACTGAATTTTTAGGATGCAGATGGTTAATAAATGTGAAAGAATAGGAGGTAAAGTAAGGTGGGTAGCTTACTTGGAGTCGGAGTGACCTAAGAACTTTTCAGGGTTTACCTTATTGCGAACCAATTGTTTAAGTTCTTTGATTTCGGGAAATCTTCCTTCTCTTTTTCGGTCAAAGACAAGCTCATTATCCACGTAAATTGTGTAACGGCCGCTTATTTCGCTTGGCTGAAGTGTGATACCATAAACATCATCCGTAAATGTGGTCAGCAGCTCTTGAGCCATGTAAGCAGCTCGAAGCATCCAACCACATTTAGGACAATATTCTATGCGGATTGTTGGTTTCAATTCTCTTTATTTTTCTTTGATTACAGTATACGCGTCTGTTTTGCCGTTGTGACAAGTGTTACAAGAGATGTTCGGAATGACACCATCATATTCATGTTTGAACCATTTCTTGTTAATTTTATTGGTCATTTTTATCATCTCCCTCGCAATGTGTTTTTCTTGCTTAGCGTCAGATGCAAAATCTAAACCTTTTTCACCGTTGGCTTTTGGAGCATGACAATGATTACATTTAACACCTAGAGCCATATTGAATGATTTCATTGTTTTATCCAGTTCCTCATTCGAAATATTCTTCGGAAGAACCTTCAAATTCGTCGGGCGTTTTTCTTCTTGCTGGTAATTAAAAGCACTTAATCCGGCTATTAACCCAAATAGGGTGCACAGGGTGATAATTTTGTTCTTCATGATATGTGTTTTAGTACATCTAATATAGCAATAAAATTGAGAAATGTAATAGAAATGTCATGGAAATTATAACCTATTGAAATTCAGTTTCTAGTAAACGTCATGTTTTGAAGATAGAAGATAAAGTTTTACTTTCGAGGCTGTTTTTTATCGATTTCATTTTGAAGCTGATAGAATTACATCTACCAAGAAACGACTATGGGAAACAAAAAAATCAAAAGATCTATCTTTTTAACCGCTTTATTGGTGTTTAGTGTGTGTTACTCTTCCTTTGCACAGTTGAAAGCGTATAACGAAAAATCAGGATACTCATACTGGGTTCGTATGCCAAAGGAGGTAGCTAAAAAAGAAAAAGTTCCGGTAATTATCTTCCTACATGGCCGTAGCCTCTCTGGGCATGACTTGTCTCGCGTTAAGCGTTACGGGGTCTTGCGTGCAATCGAAAGAGGGAAGGACCTTGACGCAATTGTCGTTGCCCCACAAACAGCCAACGGTTGGGATCCGGATAAAGTAATGGAAGTATTGGATAAGGTAGAGAAGGATTACCCCGTTGATAAAGAGCGTATTTATGTTTGTGGAATGAGCATGGGCGGATACGGCACCATGGATGTTGCCGGTAAATATCCGGACCGTATCGCAGCTGCTGTAGCGATCTGCGGCGGAGGAACATTAAGTTATGCCTGCAATCTAACGCAAGTTCCATTATGGATTCAGCACGGAAGTGCCGATCGCGCAGTGCCAGCATCCGAATCCAAAAAAATATACAACGCAATCAAGAAATGCGATAAGAACGCAGATGCGACCCTAACCATCATCCCCGGCGGAACGCATGGTAGCCTAGAGCGCCTTTTCCATGGCGAAAAGATATATGATTTCATGTTCAGACATTCAAAGGGTTCGTAGCCTTCTTAACCCCATTCAAACCCATATCATAGCCCTTTCCGAGCGGCTCTGAAAGGGGTTTGTATTGGGTTTACATAGGGTTTGAATAGTATCTAATATTTAGGAGTTGTATTAGATAATAGATGTTAGATATTAGCCGTTAGAGTATGATGTCTAGTTTTGAGCCAAGAAAGGAAGAGTTTAAGGATTCGCAGGATCGGGTCTAAAATCTAGTGTCTGATATCTAATGTCTAGTCTGAACCAGGCAAGGAAGGATTTAAAGATTGGCAGGATCGGGTCTAAAATCTAGTGTCTGATATCTAATGTCTAGTCTGAACCAAGAAAGGAAAGATTTAAAGATTGGCAGGATCGGGTCTAAAATCTAGTGTCTGATATCTAATGTCTAGTCTGAACCAAGAAAGGAAGGATTTAAAGATTGGCAGGATCGGGTCTAAAATCTGATGTCTAATGTCTAAAATCTATTTGGCCGCCCTAGGTCTAACTACTAACTACTAACTACTAATGCGAATTAAGGGTTGAA
>NZ_DKLH01000008.1:166050-171080 GCF_002455685.1 Sphingobacterium sp. UBA6645 | reverse complement strand
ACAACTTGCCACACGATGTCTTCTTTGAGAATCGTTATAGCGATAAAACACTATATACAATACAAATTGACGTCAGGAGCGTTAAAACTATCAAATATCGACTTACTGCTTAAAACTCAAAAATGAAAACAGTAATGAAATCGCAAAAGCTATAAAACAGAAGAAGGTGCCTTTTTAGACACCTTCTTTTTTTATTTTATCAAGATTCGTAAACTATTACTACATATATTTGTAATTCACATCATACGAAAGCATAATAAATGGAACTTTTTAATGTTTACCCTGTTAATCCTATCAATATCGTAAAAGCAAAAGGATCATTGGTATGGGATGAACAAGGCACAGAGTACTTGGATCTGTACGGCGGCCACGCTGTCATTTCTATAGGCCATACGCATCCTCACTATGTGGAGGCGCTTAAAAATCAGTTGGATAAGATTGGTTTTTATTCAAATTCCGTTTTAATTCCTATTCAACAACAACTTGCCCGACAGTTAGGCGAGGTGTCTGGAAAGTCTGACTATACCTTATTTCTTTGTAATTCCGGTGCTGAAGCGAATGAGAATGCATTGAAATTAGCATCCTTTCATACCGGAAGGAAGAAGATAATTGCTTTCAACAAGTCGTTTCATGGTCGTACGTCGTTAGCGGTTGCTGCGACCGATAACCCTAGCATTGTTGCGCCAGTTAATCAAACTGACAATGTTGTGTTTCTTCCGTTTAATGACGAAGAAGCTTTAACTAAAGCTTTTCGGGAGTATGGAGACGAAATCGCTGCTGTCATTATTGAAGGAATTCAAGGTGTCGGTGGTATTCGCGAGGCATCGGTTTCCTTTTTAAAAGCTATTCGTTCATTGAGCGATACTTACGGTGCAGTATATATTGCAGATTCCGTGCAATGTGGTTATGGAAGAACTGGTTCGTTCTATTCGCATGACTATGCAGGTGTAGAAGCAGATATCTATACGATGGCTAAAGGTATGGGAAATGGTTTCCCCATTGGCGGTATCACTATAGCTCCAAAGTTCAAGGCGTCATATGGTTTATTAGGCACTACCTTTGGTGGAAATCACTTAGCATGCGCTGCAGCTGTTGCCGTATTAGATGTTATCAAAGAGGAGAATCTACTTCAGAATGCTGAGCAAGTTGGGAATTATTTGATTGAGGAACTTAAGAAGTTTGATCAGGTGTTGGAAGTTAGGGGCCGGGGGTTGATGATCGGTATTGAGTTACCTGAAGAGCTTGCGCAAGTGAAGAAAGATCTATTGTCGATCAACAAGATTTTTACAGGAGAGGCAAAGCCGAATGTGATTCGTATTTTACCAGCATTGAATATTACTAAAGAAATTGCAGATCGCTTTTTAACAGCTTTTGACGAGCGTTTGAAAGCTTAATTATATCGACATGAAGAACTTTTTTTCTGTAGCGGATGTAAAAAATCTAAAAGCTATAGTAGACGAGGCATTAACGTTAAAAGCCAATCCTTTTGGCAACGAAGACCTTGGCAAGCATAAAACAATTGGTTTGGTTTTCTTAAATCCAAGTCTTCGTACGCGTCTTAGTACCCAAAAGGCAGCGATGAATCTTGGGATGCAGGTCATTGTGATGAACATGGATAAAGATGGCTGGGCATTAGAGACTCGTGACGGCGTTATTATGAATGGCACGACCGTAGAGCACATCCGAGAGGCTGCGGCTGTTATGGGCGAGTATTGCGATATCCTGGGACTACGTTCATTTCCATCACTGAAAGATAAGGAAGCAGACTATACCGAAGATCTATTTAATAAATTCGTCAAGTTCGCAGGCGTACCGGTGGTATCTTTAGAAAGTGCTACTAGACATCCATTGCAGAGTCTAACCGATTTGATTACCATTACAGAGCATAAAAAGAAAGATAAACCTAAAGTAGTACTTGCTTGGGCGCCTCATGTGAAAGCACTTCCGCAAGCTGTTCCAAACTCGTTTGCAGAATGGATGTGTAAGGCACAAGAAGAGGGCTTGGTGGATTTCACTATTGCGCATCCGGTTGGATACGAATTATCCGAAGAATTTACGGAGGGGGCCAACATCAGTAACAAACTTGATGAAGCCTTGGCCGACGCGGATTTCGTGTATGTAAAAAACTGGTCTTCTTTCAGAGAATACGGAGCGGTATATCCGGTATCTGAGGATTGGATGATGAATAATGAAAAATTAAAGCTGACAAATGATGCGAAGGTTATGCATTGTCTACCTGTTAGACGCGACCTTGAGTTATCATCAGAAATTCTCGACGGGCCGAATTCTTTAGTGATCAAAGAAGCAGGCAATCGTGTGTGGGCTGCGCAAGTGGTATTGAAGAGGTTGTTGGAGGGTTTGAAATAAAATAGAATGTCGGTATTAAACATTATAAAAATCGGTGGAAACATCATTGACGATTCTGTTCAATTAGATGCTTTCCTCGAAAAATTCTCTGCGTTGCAGGGACGTAAAATATTAGTCCACGGTGGTGGCAAAATCGCAACGCGTATCGCTGCCGATTTAGGTATAGAAGCTAAGATGGTCGAAGGACGTCGCATCACTGATGGACCGATGCTGGATGTGGTTACCATGGTCTACGCCGGGCTTACCAACAAGAATATAGTAGCCAATCTGCAAAAGCTGAATTGCGATGCTATAGGCTTGTGCGGGGCTGATGCCAATGTAATCAAGGCGATCAAACGTCCGGTTCGGGACATTGACTACGGATTTGCCGGAGATATCCTTGCAGATTCGGTGAATTCCCTTGCGATAAAGAAACTTCTGGAAGCCGAATTCACGCCGGTTTTTTCTGCAATTACTCATAATGGCATGGGGCAGCTTTTGAATACCAACGCAGATACCATTGCATCTTCCTTAGCCATCGCCCTGTCCAATGTCTACGAAGTTTCATTAATCTATTGCTTCGAGAAAAATGGTGTCCTATTAGACGTGGATAATGAAAACTCCGTAATCGAGACCATCCGTTCCGGAGAATTTCAGCAGTTAAAAGATAATAAAATTATACACGATGGCATGATTCCCAAGTTACAAAATGCATTTGATGCTATTGCAAAGGGGGTTAGCAATGTGTATATTGGCAATGCCAATAATTTACATCTGTACCAACAGCGTAAATTTGGCACTTGTTTAATTGCCTAAATCTATACAACATGCAAAAAATTACAATCATCGGAGGGGGTAATATCGGCCTTTCTTTAGCCAAGGGATTGGTGAAGGCTGATTATTGCCAAGCTGATGCAATCACGATCACTAGGAGATCGATGGTTTCATTAGAAGAGGAGAAGAACGCAGGCTTTGGAGTCAGCGAGAACAACGTCGAAGCCATTCAAGGTGCAGACTATATCGTGCTTGCTATTTTGCCTCAGCAGATTCGCAAAGTACTTGACGAACTACAGCCTTCTTTGAGTCCCAATCAGATTGTAATTTCAGTCGTGTCAGGTGTGACCTGCGCTGACATCAAAGAAGTCATCGGTAATGATAAAACAGTTATCCGAGTTATGCCGAATACAGCTATTGCTATTGGCCAATCGATGACCTGTATGGCGACTGATAACGCCACAGATGCTCAAATCAAAGCCGTTACGACAATGTTTGAAACGGTAGGTTCGGTAGTACTCATTAATGAGGATCTGATGACCTCGGCGACTGCATTGTGCGCCTGTGGTATTGCGTTCTTTTTACGTAGTATCCGCGCGGCATCTCAAGGAGGGGTAGAAATCGGTTTTCATGCACACGATGCGCTCAAAATGGCCATTCAAACCGCAAAAGGCGCCGCGGATCTACTCTTGCAGATGGAGAGTCATCCTGAAAGCGAGATCGATAAAGTTACCTCACCAAAAGGATGCACCATCGCAGGTCTCAATGAAATGGAACACAATGGCTTTAGCTCCGCATTTATCAAAGGCATAAAATTATCAGCTAAGAAAGCTGGAGGTTTATACAATGACTAATATATCAGAACTGACGAGCGATAGTATCGCATTATTGAAAAGCATGATCAGTACCCCCTCGCTTAGTCGTGAGGAAGAGCACACTGCCGCTTTAATACGTCAATTCTTTCATACCCATGAAATCCCAACGGAAAAAGTTGGCAATAATATCATTGCATATAATCAATTTCATTCGGCCGACAAGCCATATATTCTTTTGAATTCCCATCATGATACCGTCAAAGCGAACCCTGGCTATACGAAAGATCCCTTTCAGCCGCTGGTGGAAGATGGTAAATTGTATGGGTTAGGAAGCAATGATGCCGGTGGTTGCTTGGTTTCCTTAATTGCAGCATTCCGTTATTTCTATGCTCATCAAGATCTCCCATTCAACTTATGCCTCATTGCATCAGCAGAGGAGGAAGTATCGGGGAAGAATGGGGTAGAAGAAGCTTACAAACATGTACCGGCTTGTAGTTTCGCTATTGTCGGCGAACCGACCCTCTTAAATCTAGCTGTTGCAGAGAAAGGATTAATGGTTTTGGACTGTGCTGCACATGGGCAATCCGGACATGCCGCGCGTGAAGAAGGCATAAACGCCATCTACTTAGCGCTGGAAGATATAGCATGGTTCCGAAGCTTTCAATTTCCGAAGCTTTCTAGCTTCCTAGGACCGGTTAAGATGAGCGTAACGATGATAGACGCGGGTTCACAGCATAACGTTGTTCCTGCGCTCTGTAAATACGTCGTCGATGTGCGAAGTACAGACGTTTATACCAATCAGGAAATATTGGATATCATCAAATCGCATGTGAAATCCGAGGTAATCGCCCGGTCTACCCGTTTGAATCCTTCAACCATTGCGGTCGATCATCCCATCGTACAGTCGGGTATCAAGCTTGGAAAGGAAATCTATGGGAGTCCGACGATGAGCGATCAGGCATTATTGCCGATTCCTTCAATTAAAGTCGGGCCTGGAGATTCAGCAAGATCGCATACAGCAGATGAGTTTATCTATTTACACGAAATTGAGGACGGTATAGCTTTCTATATCTCACTTCTAAATAATATTATATA
>NZ_DKLH01000008.1:157142-165810 GCF_002455685.1 Sphingobacterium sp. UBA6645 | reverse complement strand
AGAGCGGGCATGCCCGCTCTCTTTATATAATATTATTTAGAATATCAAAAATTCTCTTCTCCACTCGATGTTTTAAAGGAATTCGATCGTTTTTACAACGTAATTTGACGTTTAATGCTCTCTTCAAGCGAAATAATCGTCTCGGTACGTTGAATTCCTTTCAAGCCTTGTATGTCTTCGTTCAAAACCTTACGTAAATGTGAGGTGTCACGACAGATAATTTTTGCAAAAGCAGAATATTGACCAGTACAATAATGCAATTCTACAACTTCTTTCACCTGTTTTAACTGTTCAACGGCATCAGAATACTGAGAACCCTTCTCTAAATAGATTCCTAAGAAGGCTGTGATGTCAAAACCAACTTTTTGAGGGTTAATTATCAGGTTAGAACCGTTGATTATTCCCAATTCCTCCATTTTTTTCATGCGAACATGGATAGTTCCACCAGAAACTATCAATTTTTTCGCAATTTCTGTATATGGAATTGATGCATCTTTCATCAAGATGGATAAAATTTGAACATCTAGGTTGTCTAAATCGTAATTTGAATAGTTTTTTTCCATAAAAATGGTATTATTACGTGTATAATTTGTTTACTTTTTAAAATTATCTAAAAAATTCAGAAAAATTTCTATTTTTTTGAATGAAAATGTAAATTTGTTGTAACAAAAGCAGAAAAAACTTGCTGATTTTGTATAAAGTAGCCCCTCAAAATAACATAGGTTTATAATTGGTTAGCGTCGAAGCTCCTCGCCCGAGGAGCTTCTTCCATTTTTGCCAAACCATCGAAACCCAACGATTTGAATATTTTTCAAAAATAATAACTTTTCAGCGTATTTTAATATTCAAATGATAAAATTATATCATTTTTTTTGTCATATTTATATTTCAATTCTGAAAGATTTATCTTTTATAAATTAGTACATTAGTGATTACCTGATATCAATAGCAGATGGAAATCGAAGACGTTAAAATTTCAAGAAAGAAACCTGTGTTTCCAGTGGGCGCAGGCCTTCTTAAGTACCTTAAAATGTATCAAAGGGATAGTAGACTACCCATTGCATACGCAGATTTGCTGAACTTCGACGAAACTGTGCCTGTCATCGATAAGAATGGGGTAGATACCTATTGGGAAATACCTTTATACCCACAGCATGTACAAGACCATCTCTATGAACAACTTAAAATCGTCTATGCAGAACTTAAAGCGTCGGGTAATACACGAATCGTGCAGCATAAGGTAATCGAACGAATAGAATTCTGCGCCTTTGGTAATACGCGACCCTTTCGGATCAAGATCGTCAATCGCCTGAATGATGTTTATGATTATTTCTATATCAAGCAAGCCGATGCTTCCCGCATATACGGTTTGGAATTGGAGGAAATTCTATCGCCAAATCAGGTGAATTATCTTTATGACCGATCTACTTTGGTGGAGGAGCATATTGTTGGTATTCCGGGAGATGTTTTCGCCAAGTCGCGCATGTACACTCCGGATTACAATCAGACCCGGATTGCAAAAGAGTTTGTAAAGTTCAATGAACGCTGTGTTATTTCACTTCTGGGAGATATGCGCGCTTATAACTTCGTGATGCAGATTACTCCGGATTTTGACGATTTCCAATTTCGAATTCGTGCCATCGATTTCGATCAGCAGTTCTATGAGGGAAATATCAAGGTTTATATGCCGCAGTTCTTCAAAGAAAACTATCCTTATGTGAAACTATCGATGGATCATTTAAATGAGAAAACGGTCTTGCAATATCAGCAGGAAGAGCGTTCTTCCATTGTACATCGCGTCCGGAGCGAACGGCATAGAATTAAAGATCTTCGGGATGCATCAAAAACGCAGCAGCTTTCTACAGAGGAGAATATCATCAAGTTGAGAGAGGCTCATGCACAATACTATGACGATCCGAAATATTTACAATGTCAATCCATGACTGATATTATCGAACGGAACGTCAAGAACGTGATACGCTCTGTACAGCTCTAACGAACACGTTTTACATTATCTTTTACGAAGGCCTCCCAACCAGAATAAGATTTGCTGCTTGTGCCCGTGTTTTGCTGAAAAGCATGGCATACCGCTACAGCCAATCCATCGGTAGCATCTAGGAACTCAGGTGTTTCTTTGAAGCTCAGGAGCGTCTGTATCATTGCAGCGACCTGTTCTTTGCTCGCATTACCATTGCCGGTGACAGACTGTTTTATCTTGCGGGGGGCATATTCAAAAATCGGAATATCTGCATTCAGTGCTGCAGCCATCGCGACGCCCTGCGCTCGACCTAATTTCAACATGACCTGTATATTCTTGCCATAGAATGGTGCTTCTAAAGCAACACAATCAGGTTTGTATTCTTCAATTAGGGCAGAGGTTTTCTTAAATATGCGCTGCAACTTCAAGGCGTGGTCGTCCAGATGGCCCATTTTGATGACCCCCATCGTGATCAAGGTTATTTTCTTATTTACCTCTTTAACGATTCCATAACCAAGCACCACTGTACCCGGGTCAATCCCTAAAATGATGCGCTCCTTCGCCTTTTCCTTTTGCATGCTACAATATTACAAAAATCCTTGCAAACGGCTCGTGCGCGGATGTCACTCCTTTGTATGGTTCCATTAAATCTCTTATTCTTAATAATTGAACAATGTGTAGCCCATTTGTTGACTTTCCGGAAAGTAGCGTGCTCAAAAACCTTTTATTTATTAAAAAATTGTTAAAATTGTGCTTTCAAATCAGAAATTGACAAAGACACAGCGAAAATATCTCAACCTTTTGATCAAGTTTATCATTGTTGCACTAGCAATGTGGTTCGTGGTTTCGAAGGTCAATAATCAAAAGAATTTAGCGGAATTTAAAAACCTCATCGAAACGATAGATCCCATTACTATTCGTGTGGTATTAGGACTGGTATTCTTGCTGATGCTGCTCAACTGGCTCTTAGAGGTCGTTAAATGGCGATTCTTGAGTCGTCGATTGGAATACTTGGGGATGTGGAAGGCCATACGATCGGTCTTTTGTGGTCTTACCTGGGCAATTTTTACACCGAATAGGATTGGTGAATATGGCGGACGAATTATGCTGCTCAAGCCTGAGAATCGTGCTTCCGGCGCTGTAGCTATGGGCGTTGGGCTATTTGCTCAATTGGTCCTGACATCGGTATTTGGGGCAATCAGTATTGCCTGGTTTGTTACGACCTTTATCGAAACACCCACTTCTGTAGATTTTGGCGTATGGTTGCTGGCTATCATTTATGCATTAGCCTTTCTTATTCTTTATTTCAATGTGTCTTGGGTGGATTACTTGGTCGGTAAGGTCAAGTTTCTACATAAGGTTAAGCCATTCTTCGCGGTATTGGAGGAATATTCGGTACGCGAACTAGCCTACGTTCTTTGGCTGTCCACATGCCGATTTGTGATTTTCACATCGCAGTATATAATTTTGATGCTTGTGTTCTTGCCCGAGCTTTCCATCGCCTCCATGTTGCCGATGATTTTTATATTATTCTTTATCCAATCGGCCGTTCCTTCACTAGATATATTTGATTTCAGCGTACGGAGTTTTGTGGCGAGCAATTTGTTTGCTTATATCACTACGCAAGAATTAGCAGTGATGGCTATTGTTTCCTGTGTTTGGTTTGTGAATTTGATATTTCCAGCTATCATTGGAGCATTTTTTGTGTTTAACGTGAATTATATCAGTGATAACAAGTCTTAGTTTATTTCTTTTCATCATGTGCGTGGTCTACGTGGTGCTCGTGCTGTATATGCGCGCTGGATGGATGCGTCTTGCTATCATCAAACCGAGCGCAATATTGCCTAAGAGTAAGGTGAGCGTCATCATCGCTGCTAGAAATGAAGAGGATAACATTGGCCGAACCTTGGATTGCCTTATGGCACAAGATTTTCCAAAAGAACTTCTAGAAGTCATCGTCGTAGACGACCATTCTACCGATAGAACCAGTGAGATTATTTTGTCCTACGCAGAACGCGGTGTCCGTTTGATTAGTTTGGAAGCGGGGGATAAGTTAAACTCCTATAAGAAATATGCGATAAATAAAGCGATCGACTCCTCAAACGGCGAAATTATCGTAACAACGGATGCTGACTGTCGTATGGGGCCGAACTGGCTAAAAACCATCATCCATTTTATGGAAGCCAACGATTTGTATATGGTTTCCAGCCCCGTAAGTTATCATGAGGAGAAATCCTATTTTGAGAACCTACAGACTTTGGAATTCTTATACCTGATCGGTTTGGGCGCTGCGGGTATCGGCAATGGCAATCCTACTACTTGTAATGGAGCAAATTTGGCCTACCGAAAAGAAGTTTTTTACGAGATGGGCGGATTTAAAGGCATCGATGAATTGGCATCGGGCGATGATGAACTGCTCTTGCATAAAATTGCGGAAAAGTATGCTTCGCGTATAGGCTTTTGCAAAGCAAGAGAAGCTATAGTTTATACGGATGCGAAGGAGAACCTCTCTGCATTTTTAAGCCAACGTAGGCGTTGGGCATCAAAGAGTACGAAGTATAAGGATAAGCGTGTTGTGGCTCTTGGTGTTTCTATTTGGCTCTTCAATTTGGCCTTATTGGTCAATATCCTTTGTTTTTGTTGGGCAGATGCGGATGCAGAACGTTTGATATTATTGTCGATCCTGATGAAGATCGTCGTGGAGTTCGCTTTCTTATATCCGGTTGTTTCATTTGCAAACCGTAAATCCTTACTGCTCAATCTACCGCTTATCAGTTTATTGCATTCCGTGTACCTCGTTTACATCGGTATTTTAGGAAATGTAGGTAAATACGATTGGAAGGGGCGTTCGGTAAAATAACTAGTGTTTTTCCTCAATAACTTTTGCGCGGATTAAATCTTCTGCTTTCTTTACGATTTCCTCAACATTTAACCCTGTTGTATCAATAGGATCTAAAACTTCCCAGGACATCGATGTAAATGGACGAAGTGGGAAAGCTCCCCATTGCACCATTTTGTATGAGCCATTGATCGCAATCGGCACCACTAATGCATCTGGATTTTTCTTCAGTAATGTCGCTATCCCACCCACAGAAAAGTTCTTCATCTTTCCTGTTTTAGTACGTGTTCCCTCCGGGAAAATAAATGCCGACCAGTTATTTTTTTTTATATTATTTGCGAGGGTCAAAATCTCAGCGATGGATTGTTTAGGGTCCTTGCGGTCGATATTTGCTGCCCCACCATGTTTTAGATTGAAGGAAATACTTGGAATATTAGCGGTCATCAATTCCAATTTGGAGATGAATTTACCATGGAATCTACGTAGGAAGAAGATTAATGGTGGAATATCATAGGTACTTTGATGATTTGCTACAAAGACAATAGGTCGCCCCGTTGGGATATTTTTGTTATCCATAAAATGGGTTCTATTGAATAGGGTATAATTGCAAGCTACCAATAAACCGTTTAAAATATCTACGCTATTTTTATGTGCATTATAACCGCCCAGCTTTAAACATAACCATTGAATAGGATGGAATATGATAAGCGATAAACCAAAACAAAAATAAAAGATAGGTGTTAGGATAAATCCCAATATTTTTCTCATTACTCGAACTAAATTGTGCAAATATACGAATTCGAATTTATAGGAGATTGTAACGATTGTTGATGCAGTTTTGTTTGTTGATGTTTTAATAATGTTAATATATTGTTTAACTTTATTAATAATCTAATAGATATTATGAAGTTTCCAATACATTGTCCTGCCTGCGATTCCGAAATGAGTGTCGTTAAGCTATTTTGTGGCTCCTGCGAGACGGAGGTGGCAGGGAAGTTTAATTTTCCCACGCTCATGCGTCTAGAACCGGAAGAGCAGGAATTTGTTGTTCAGTTTCTGTTGTACTCCGGAAGTTTAAAAGAAATGGCCAATAAAATGGGAAAGAGCTATCCCACTGTACGCAATAAGCTGGATGAGCTGATTGAAAAAATTAAGACATTTTAACCTAAATTTTATGAATTACTTCGAAGAGTCGCAGAGCTTTGTTTCTAAATGGACAATAGCGATTGCTATTTTGCTACTTGGTTTGCTTTCTTATCGGTTTTTAGCGGGTGGGACCATAAGTATGCTTGCCGAGAACGTCGGATTTTGGATCATGCTGCTGATATTTATCGCTTTGTTCGCCGTACGATTGAAAACAACCTATGATGCGGAAGGGATCCATATTCATTTTATTCCTTTTGTGTTCAACCGAGTTTATAAATGGGAGGATATGGAAGAGGCCTATCTACGAAAATACTCCCTTATGGACTATGGCGGATGGGGCTATCGTTTCGGTAGTGATGGCTTAGCAATTACTACCAGTGGCAATAAGGGGCTCCAACTGAAGATGAAGACGGGTAAGAAAGTGCTAATAGGCACACAGGACACTGATGCAGTACAACGAATCCTCGACTATTATTTATCTCAAGAAAGGAGAAAATCTGATGTTTAAAATGTTGTTGAACCCTTTCGAAAACCATACAGTTCGGACACTATCGATCTTTGGAATTCTTGTAATGCTGACCATGATCCTTCTGTGTTGGCAATGGAACATCATAGCAGACGGCATCATACAATTGCATAATACGGCCGAAAAGCCCCTCTGGAAAGTAATCATTAATCTCGGTATCAATGTTGGACTCTTGAGTTTATTGATGTTCGGAGTAGCTAAACTGAGTTATCAGAAAACTCGATTTATTGACGTGCTGAAAGTTGTATTGGTGGCAAATTTTGCGCAAGTTATGGTGATGCTCTTGTTATTCAATCCCTTCCTGCAGGAAATGATGATGCCTTTGGAGAAAGCTATCTTGGAAGGCGATATGATGTTGAAGACCGTTCCACAGACGAATTTAATAGTCATCAGTATTGTTTCCTTATTCGCAGTCGGCATGCTCTATTACTTCTTCCACCTTTTAGTTCTGGGTATGAAAATTGCCATGAATAGCAAAAAGGCTTATCATGTTATCCTCATTATTTTGTTGACGATGATACTGGATACCTTTTTACATTTTTTTAATCCGTATTTGATATGATAAAAAAGTACTTTCTTTTCATCTTCAGTTTAAGTTTTTCTTTGTTTGCCTGTGGACAGTCTTTTGAAGGTTCCTGGACAGGCACCCTAGTACTTCCTACCGTTAAGCTCCCAACAGTCTTTGAGTTTACTTACGACGGACAATGGAAGGGGACGATGCAGAGCCCCTCCCAAAGCATGGCAAAATTGCCATTCTCCGCGATCGAGGCCGATGGGGATTCCATACATGTCGAAGTACGTTCTTTCGGAATCAAGTATTCCGGGAAGTTATCTAGCGATAAACAAGCGATTACAGGGCAGGTTCAGCAGGGATCCATGCGAGCGCCCTTAGACTTTAAGAAAGGTCCCTGGAAAAGCTATAAACGCCCACAGGCGGTAAATCCTCCCTATAGTTATGATACAGTTGATGTAAAAATCCCGAATAGGGAAGATAATGTCGTTTTGGCCGGGACAATTACGCGTCCAAAATCCGGAGGCAAACACCCAGGCGTAGTATTAGTGACGGGCAGTGGTCCTCAAGATCGTAATTCGTCCATTTACGGGCATCAGTCGTTTAAGTTGATAGCCGATTATTTGACGAAGCGAGGAATCGTCGTTCTACGTTATGACGATCGCGGTGTTGGACAGTCTACAGGAATTTATACCCAAGCAACAACCAGCGATTTTGGAAAGGATGCTTTATCCGCATTAAATTATCTGAGCAAACAGGCTGACGTTGATCCCAAGAAAGTGGGTGTTATTGGCCACAGTGAGGGCGGATTGATCGCCACGATCTTAGCAGGGCAGCGTGTTCCTTCGCTTAAGTTTATTGTAGACTTGGCGGGTCCGGCTATAGCGATCGACTCTTTAATGGTTTTGCAAAGCGAAGCTGTTATGAAAGTTCAGGGGAAAACGATGAGTGCACAAGATCGCGCGCTGATTAAAAAGAACTACGAAATCGTAAAAAGCAAGCTGTCAGCAGAAGAAGCGTTCGAAGCGCTAATGGCGAATATGCGAGCGGTGCCGGGCAGTCAGAATGTGCAGTTTGGTGATGAAATCGGCGTGTTGGTCACTCCTTGGTATAGACATTTTATGAAGATCGACCCAATTCATTTCATTAAAAAAATAAATATCCCTGTATTTGCCGCCTTCGGCGGTACCGACGTACAGGTAATCGCAGCACCCAATATGGAAAGCCTTACAGACAACCTCCCACGTAATCTAAAATCCATTGTCAAGGTGTACCCCGGATTAAACCATCTGTTTCAAACTTCAAAATCCGGTTCCCACCTCGAATATGGAGATATCGAAGAGACATTTAGCCCAGAGGTATTGAAGGATATGGCAGATTGGATTTTAAGTAGAGATTAGATATAAGACATTAGATATTAGAGTAGGGCGCCGATTAGGCGCCTTTTTTTGTGGGTTGTTTGAACTAGGAAAGGAAGGATGCTCTGTCTTTGAACCAGGAAAGGAAGGATTTAAGGATTATCAGGATCGGGTGGAAAGGCAGGAAAGGCGTGAATGGTATTTTTTATAGGAGGCGTTTAGTGAAACGTCTCTACGCATTGGCGTCCAATTGGCTTCTATATAATTTTGAACTTTATAGAAGGTAAATATGACGAACCGCGTAGAGACG
>NZ_DKLH01000008.1:117972-156957 GCF_002455685.1 Sphingobacterium sp. UBA6645 | reverse complement strand
GTTTCACTAAACGTCTCCTGAAACGCCGATTTCGATGTAAATACAGGCATCCAAGCCTATACCCGATCCTGACCATCCTTAAATCCTTCCTTTTCTGGTTCAAAGACAAACCCTTTTTTTCCTTTCAACATGATCCTGCTAATCCTTGCATCCTTCCTTTCCTGGTTCAGAAATAGCACTCTAATGTCTAACATCTACTAAATACTAACTACTATTCAAAACCAATTCAAACCCAATACAAACCCCTATCAAAGCCCTTCTGAAAGGGTTATGATAGGGGTTTGTATGGGTTGATGAAAAGTTATGCTAAGGTATTGCTCAGTAGCATTTCTTTCCTAGTTATATCCAGGATTTTGTTCTAGGTTAGAATTGACGGATACTTCGCGGTATGGAATTGGGAATACCAGTTCCGGAGCGTTGTATGTATATGTTCCGACGTTTCTTTTTGTGCGTTTCAAATCATGGATTCTGTAGCCTTCAAATGCTAGTTCTTTGTCTCGCTCTGCTAATATATCATTCACGGTTACGGTCGCTAGATCAGCAAGTCCTGCACGCTGGCGTAGGGCATTGATATCGTTTGCTGGGCTATCACCTACGGAGGTTCCTAGTCTTGCATTACATTCGGCACGCGTTAGGTAAAGCTCAGTTAAGCGTACGACAGGGATATTGTCGAAGTAGTTGTACCACTTTTTGGTAAACCAGCCTGTTTTTGCTCCGGTACCTTCGTAGATCATTTGCGTTCTGCGTTTATCCGTAGTTGCATAAGTATTTACAAAAGCATTGAGGATACTTAGGTCGCCACGACCTACTTTACCACCCGTATTATTTAGATAGCTCGAATAGAAAGTCGCAAGACCATCGTTTGATGAGCCTGCATTACTTTGTTCGTTCTGTTGAATCTCAAATACACCTTCTGAAGAATTCTTTACGCGGAATGGGTCTTCTAGGTTTGATGCTAAAGAGTATTCGCCGCTTTCGATGATGTCATTCGCTTGCTCCCTAGCGTTAGGATAGTCGCCTTTTTGCAGGTATAAGCGCGCAAGCATTCCTTTTGCGGCGTATAGATCTGGGCTATCACTTAGCAAGGATACTGCCTCTATCAGATCGGCTTGTGCCTGATCATAAACTTGAGCGACCGTGCTTCTGGCGATATCCGAAATGATGTCTTCAAAACCTTTAACGGCTTTAGTGACAATAGGAACACCTAGGCTTCCGTTTGCAGCTCCGGCCTCATAAGGTAGAGCGTATAATCTAACGAGTTCAAAGTGCATACTACCACGAATAAACAAGGCTTTGCCGTGCAATTCATTTTTCATGTCCGGATCAGTTACTACGTCCAAGGACTCAATGACCGTATTGGCAGCATTTATTGCTTGGTATGCGTGTGTCCAAGTTCTCGTAGCATCCTCATTTGTGGATATTAAATTTTGATTAGATATATCGCGATAGGTGCTGAACGAACCGGTCCAGTTGAGATAGCTCGGGCTCGCATAAAGATCCCCAATCATCACCAAATTTGTTCCATATAGTGCTGGCTCTGCCATAATGGTATAAGCACCCACAAGCACGTTGTTAACGTCTGCCGCTGTTGATAGGGCATTTTCAGAGGATATATCATCCTGAGGTTCCATATCTAGTTTCTTTCCACAAGAACTTGCCAGTAAAGAAAAAGCTAGTACAGAATATGATAGATTTTTTATGTTTTTCATGACTTTATCGTTTTTGTTTAGAAACCTACATTAATTCCAAAAGTGATCGTGCGCGGTTGCGGAGCAGTGTAAAAATCTGTTCCTAATTGAACAGCACCCGCAAATGTGGTGTTGATCTCCGGATCATAACCGTTGTAATCAGTCAATGTGAGTAAGTTCGTTGCTGAAACATAAACTCTAGCACGTTGCATTTTTAGTTTATTAGCCGTTTCGTTTGGTAAATTATACCCGAACACCAAATTTTTGATACGGAAGTAAGAACCATCCTGAATGTAACGTGATGACGCACGTGTACCATTAGCCGAATCGAATCGTGGTTGTGGTACCATCGTGATGTCTCCTGGATTTCTCCAATAGTCCATCTGATCAGTCGTTTGGTTATCGAAATAATCACCATTTGCAGATTGAAATCCACCGGCAGCATTATAGATATCATTGCCGCTCACGAATTGTGTCTGAATATCAAGATCGAAATTCTTGTAGGAGAATTTGTTGCCAAAACCACCGTAGAAGTTCGGGTTTGGATCTCCGATAGGCTGATCTGCAGCTTCTGAGTAGTCGCTTGTTGTTGTTTCTCTAGTTTCGTCTAAGTAATATAGGGCGTCGCCATTTTCAGGGTCAACACCGGCATATGCTTTTCCATAGAAGAAACCATAAGGCATGCCTTCTTCCAAGCGGCCCAAATAGCGACCTCCAGGATAGATCGGCTGTCCGTCGACTAATTTTAGGATTTTGTTTCTGTTCCAAGCAATGTTGAATGAGGTCGACCATTTAAATTCTCCGACGAAATTTTTAGAGTTTAAGCTCAGTTCAAGCCCCTTGTTCTCCAGGCTTCCAATATTTCTGAAAACAGTCGTAAATCCACTGGTGGATACCACAGGCATGTCTAACAATAAGTCGGTGGTCTTTTTATGATAGGCCTCGATAGTTCCGGAAATGCGATCTGCTAAAATTCCGAAATCTAAACCGATATTGGTCTGCGCTGTCTGTTCCCAAGTCAGATGCGGATCCCCTAATCTGTAGGCAACAGTTCCCGGAATACCCGCGTAGTTAGCGCCACTGTATAGCGTTCTGGAAGCGAAATTGGAAATATTCTCATTCCCTGTTAAGCCGTAACTTGCTCTAAGTTTCAAGAAGTTTAAGGAGTTGCTTTCTTTCAGGAAGTTTTCCTCTGAGATAACCCATCCGATGGATGCTGCAGGGAAGGTTCCGTATTTTGATTCTTTTCCGAATCTGGAAGAACCGTCAGTACGGATAGATGCTTCAAATAAATAGCGGTCCATCAGTTTATAGTTAGCGCGCGCAAAATAGGATACAATCGATCTTGAGGTTGCCGACGAGCTAGCATCTGATTTTACAGCTGCTGAAGTAATCTTTCTGAATAAATCGGAAGGAAAGTTCTTACCTTCTGCCATCGTATATCTGAACTGTTGCTCTTGATAAGACATACCACCTAATAGACCTAGGTTATGGATTTCATTGAAGGTTTTCGAGTAAGTCAAGGTATTGTTGGTGTTGAAGTTCACCGAACGCGCTTGGTAGCTAAAGCCATAACCTCCTGAATCTCCACCGTCTTGTGTCCGCATACCTAAGTATAAATCTTCTTCTAAGTTTTGGAAGTCCATACCATATTCCGAGCGGAATACTAAGTCTGATGTTATTCTGGCATTGGCATAGGCGGTTCCGAATGTGCGGTAGGTGCTCGATAGATTGTTTCCGTTTTCTAGATCGATCAAGTTGTTGTAATAAACCGTGTAATTGTACAGTTCTCCATTTTCATCGCGTATGGGTTGGATAGGAGGTAGCGCATTTAATTGCAAAGGATTTGAGAACGCGTTATCGCTGTTTACACGATAGTTATCGATTTTGTTGATGTTCAAAGTACCGCCAATGTCTAAGAAATCGAAAGCAGAATGGTCGACACCAATACGTCCCGATGTTCTTTTAAAACGGTTACCGATGATAATACCTTTCGTGTCTGCATAACTTCCGGACGCTGTAAACCTTGTCTTAGCATCACCACCAGAAATGCTTAAGCTTCCTTGTTGCAGGTTGCCACGACGCATACCTTCGTCCACCCAGTTAGAGTTGTAGTTTTTATCCCAATCGTCTGTACCCGTCCAATCAGCCCAGAAAGAGCTAACGTCAGGATATTGTTCGTCGGGATCTGGACCTATATAGCCTGCATTATTTAATGCTGCGGAAAGGAGTTCGCGATATTGGTCAGCATTTAAGAAATCGCCCTTATTTGTTGGGTCGCTAAATCCTGCAAAGTAGCTTAGGTCGATTTTCGTTCTGCCGGCTTTACCTTTTTTTGTTGTAATCAATACAACCCCGTTGGATGCTCTGGAACCATAGATAGCGGATGCAGAACCATCTTTTAGTACCTCCATGGATTCGATATCATCCGGGCTGATTGCGGCAAGTGGGTTATCCGGTTCGTCATAAGTTCCCATCGCTTCGGTAACCATCGGAATTCCATCGATTACGTATAATGGCTGTGTTCCAGCGGAAATGGAAGAAATACCGCGAACGCGGATCTGTAGTGCCTGTCCTAATTTACCGGAGCTTGTATTCACAAATACGCCGGGAGCACGGCCCTGTAAACCTGCCTCTACCGTTTGTAGGGGAACATCCTCTAGATCCGACATCTTAACACTTGCTACAGAACCGGTCATGTCTTTTTTGACCTGCGTACCATAACCAACTACAACCACCTCTTCCAAATCTGCTGCAGAGGGGATAAGTTGTACATCCACTGTTCCAACAGTGGCGGCAACTTGCTGAGACGAATAGCCGATGTAGGTAAAGAAGAGGAATCGGGTCGATTCATTGAGTCCGATTTCATAGCGTCCATTCACGTCCGTCTGGGCTACGAAGTTGGTTCCCACCGCCTTTATTGTCGCACCAGCGATGGGTTGGTTTGTAACGGCATCAGTAACAGTACCCGTTACTTGTCTGCTTTGTCCAAATGCCACTATAGGTAGCCAACAAAGCATTATGAAAAACAGTAGATTTCTTTTCATAATTTAAGTTTTCTAGTTAATTAATTTGTTGTTGTTCGAAGGGGCTGGGCCCCAAAAAAGCTTATGCGTTTTGTTTGTTTATTGTGGCTTCGGAAAGTATGCTTTTAACTGATTCAATGGTTTGGATTAGTTAAATTTTAGGTTTTTCGTCGTAAAGATGTTATTGTTTCAGCATTTACTAGTAGTAAATTTATAAATAAATCTGATTTATTATTGTTTTTCGTTAAAAAACTTCGATAAGCATATTAGGGAAAGCTTATTTTATAATAAAAAGGCTTTGTGGGGGGGAATAGCTGAGATTCTTAAGAGGATGGAGATAAAAAACAAAAAGCCCTATATGGAATAGGGCTTAATAATATCGTATATTGGATTACGGTGTGGTGTTTGCCACGGGTAATATCTTTCCGTTATAATATTTATGGCCATTTTGCGCAAATTCTGCAATGTATCGGCCCATTTCAAAGGCTAAGGTTCCGGCTTCGACGCCTGGAAACGCTGCTTCGAACATCTCGGTTTGGGAGGACCCTAATGCCAGACAATTTACTTTGATGCCCTTGTCTTTAAATTCCTCCGCCAAACATTCTGTCAATACGGCTAATGCCGCCTTACTACTGGAGTAGGCCGATAGTCCCGGAAACTTGGCCGAGCCTTGAAACCCGCCCATACTACTGATATTGACGATATGGCTACCTTCCTTCATCAATGGTGCGATATGACGGATCATATTGATATGCCCAATTAGGTTCGACTGTAGCATCTGTGCGAAATCCTCATTGGTCGATTCTAAGAAGGGCTTGTTGATTAAGGCACCGGCATTATTGATCAATATATCTACCTGCTCAAATTTGGATTGGATGAAGGGTACTAAGGAGTCGGGATAGTTGTCATAAACAATATCGAATTGTGCTGGATAAAGAGTTCCTCCGTCGTGGTTTAAGGAACTGGCAATCTCATGCAGCTTACGAAGCTTGTCGGCTGAACGTGCCAATGCGATCACTTTATGATCTTTATTTGCTGTTAAATCTAATACTGCTTCGAATCCAATGCCACTACTGGCTCCTGTTACGATAATATTTGCCATTATTCTTCTTCTTTTTCAATTTCTTCTTCAACCTCTTTTGCCGATGGTAGCTTGTCTGCACCTAGGCGCTGCGGTCGGAAAATATAATAAATACCACTCGACGCTACTAAAAGGGATATGATATAAAATATCAAACTGATAGTAACTGCGATATGCTGATCTAATTGTAGGTATGTTGCTAAACTGAAGATCACCGTTTCTCGCAATCCAATTGCCCCACCAATTGAAGGCACTATGGCTACAAGCGAGGATACCATGAAAATAAGGAGGTAGGGAGAGAACTTTCCATCGAAGTTCATCGCATAAAGGATAAAGATGGCGGTAATCGTTTGGAATCCTTGAACTGCCAGCGCTTTAAAATGTGTAATGATAAAATTGTTCAAGAACTGCTTGAAAAATGTTCTCAATACAAACAGGTAACTGATGGTACCCAATGCTAAGACCGCGATAGTAATATAGTTAGGTATGGCTAACCGCGGCATAAAGATTACGAGCGTTCCGGCCACAATACACAATGCCCAGAGTCCGCTTAAGCGATCAAAAAATACAGCGCCAAGCACTTGTCTTCTGGATATTTGAAAGGTTTTCTTGAGGAAGAATATTTTGTATCCATCGCCGCCAATTCCGCCGGGCAGGAAAAAGTTGTATAAGAGTCCGAGTTGATAAAGTCGGAAGTTATAACGTTCGGAAAGTTTTAATCCTATTGCTTTGAAGAATGAGTTGAGACGCGAGGAGGCTACTAATATCGAGCAGCAGTAGGCGAGAAAAGCAAGCAATAAGTAGAGCGGGTTGCTATCCCTCAGAACATCCTTTAGCTCGGTCAACGATATCTTGGTGGAAACCCAGTAGACCGCACCGAAAGTGATGATTACTTTCAGTAGGTTTTTGACTATATTCCAAACTTTCGAGTCTTGCATGGGCAAAGATCAATTATAATAAGGGGTATATTTTTGAGAAAAGCATCATTAGGTAGACGAAAAGAAAACCGCCTGCTAAAGAGAACAACCAGTTGATGTCTGTTCTTTTATATTTTTCTCGGAGCATGATCACCATTAGAATAATAAAAATAATAAATAGTGAAATGGGTGCAAATATAGCCCATTTGTGTGGAAAATATAATGAAATGTTCTTCAATAAATTAGCATCTTTGCTGAAGGAGTAGGCTATTCCGATAATAAGTATGATCATAACAATTCGTAATATCGCCTTGGCAACGATTTTGCTTATGGTATGATTTTTGGAAGTAGTGTTCATCAAAATATCGTTCTTTTTTGAGGTTACTAATATACATTTAATATACTATTTTAAACTTTGTAATATGCATAAACGTATTTTATCCTTTTTGTCCTTATTAACGATGGTGTTATTTTTAGGAAGTTGCGGTGCGCAGAAAAAATCAACTGTTGGTGGTACAGAGACTTCGCAAGGTCCTACTGCGTCGCAGTGGCGCGCTGGTGTTAAAGGTAAATGGGTGTTGAATTCTGTTGAACGTGAAAACATTCCGAGCACTTATACAATCAAGAACATTTTTGATGAAGCTCCTGTAGATTGTTTCATCGGTTCGGTTTGGGATTTACCGGGTGGTGCGCAACGCGGAACGATTACTTTCAATGCCGATGGCACTTTATGTGCAAATGGCGCTGTTCGTAACATCGTTTGGTCTATTTTTAACCCTGGAAAAACAGGTGGTGAGCCGGCGTTTCAATTTAAGAAAGTATACGCTGGAGACAAGGCATCTAATGTGACTAGCGGATACCGCTTAGATCTTTCTTTCGCTGATGAGAACGGTATGACGATGCGTATGCCGATTCCATTGGATCAAGGACAAGGTTACTTGGTGTTCAATTTCTCACGCGCTAACTAAGAATAGCACAGAAAAAACTATAAGCCGCAGAAAATTTCTGCGGCTTTGTTGTTTAAACATCAATTGTTTGCATTAATTTTAAATATATTTGCGTAATTTTTACGCATTGGATGAATCCACAACATATGAAAGTCGCACTAATTACAGGGATTACGGGGCAAGATGGCGCATATCTAGCTGAATTTCTATTGAAAAAAGGCTATATGGTCCATGGGTTGAAAAGAAGAAGTTCCTTGTTCAACACCGATCGCATCGATCACTTATATCAGGATCCTCATGAGTTAGGGAGGAATTTCGTGCTTCATTACGGTGATTTAACGGATTCTACGAATTTAATTCGCGTGATACAAGAGACGCGCCCGCATGAGATTTACAATCTCGCAGCGCAATCGCACGTGAAAGTAAGTTTTGATACGCCAGAGTACACGGCGAATGCTGACGGTATTGGGATGTTGCGCATCTTGGAGGCTGTTCGTCTTTTAGGCTTAATCGAACATACGAAAGTCTATCAGGCATCGACTTCTGAGCTTTACGGTTTGGTGCAAGAGGTTCCGCAGAGCGAAAGCACTCCGTTTTATCCACGTAGCCCATATGCTGTTGCTAAAATGTATGCATACTGGATTACGGTGAATTACCGCGAAGCTTATAACATGTTTGCGTGCAACGGAATTTTATTTAACCATGAAAGTCCTGTCCGCGGAGAGACATTCGTTACGCGTAAGATTACAAGAGCAGCCGCGAAAATCGCATTGGGATTGCAAGATAAACTCTATTTAGGAAATTTATCGGCACAGCGCGATTGGGGGCATGCAAGAGACTATGTAGAAGCAATGTGGCTTATATTACAGCAGGAGAAGCCGGAAGACTTTGTTATTGCAACAGGTGTGACGACCACAGTGCGTGAATTTGTTCGCATGGCTTTCGCCGAGTTAGGAATTGAGATTGAGTTTAGCGGAAAAGGGGAGGCTGAAAAAGCGGTTATCATTGATCGCGACGAAGAGCGATTGCAGGAATTGGGTCTTAGCGCTGAGCACATCAAGTTAGGACAGACTGTAGTGAAAGTGGATCCGCAATATTATCGTCCGACGGAAGTTGATCTATTGATTGGTGATCCTTCTAAGGCGCAGAGCAAACTGGGCTGGAAACCAAGGTATTCGCTTGATATGTTGGTGAAAGAGATGGTTCTTTCGGATTTGAAAGTTATGCAGCGTGAAGAATACTTAAAGAAAGGCGGTTTCACAACTTTAAATTATTTCGAATAATTGGAGTTGGAACAGTTTTTGCGTTTGGTTTTACGAATATGTTAATAGAATATTAAACGTACGTTGTCTGATTGATTTAATCGAATCTTCGCTGGGATAACATGTACGTGCAAGCATCATGAAAACAGGAATACAAAATACAGGAATGAATGAGGATCAAGAACAGGTTGCGGTAAAACGCGATAGTTCGAAGATTTACTTTTTCATTATAGCGATAGCGGCACTTTTAGCGACGAATATATATTTCTATGTAAAGTTTAAGTCATCGGGTGAGAAGCTTTATACCGTGACTTTGCAGAAAGAAAGTTTGCAATCGGAGATTGATCGTATCGAGGCAGAGTTGGATAATATCAGATCCCAGTCGAACGGTTCGACTGAAGATTTTCAATCGGCAGAACAGGTTGTTCGTTTAAAAATTGAAGAATTGCGCAACGGTTTAGAAAGCGGCGAGATTACTGATGAACAAATTGAGAATGCTAAACAGCAAGTTTATCAGTTGAAGACGCAGGTTTCTAGAATGAAGGACGAGGTGACGGAATTACGTATTAAAAACGAACTGCTGGCTGAAGCGAATTCGGATTTGAAGAATGAGGTAACAGCTACGAGGCAACGCTCTGAAAACCTAAGCAAAGAAACTAAGGTCTTGAACGAGAAAATTAATAAAGCATCTTCCATCAAAGTTTCAAACATTCATATTGCCGGAGTTGAAGAAAAGAAGGGTGGCGTGATAGAGATTGAGACCAAATCAAAACGCATCGATAAGCTTCAAATCAGCTTTACGGTAGCTGATAATCCTTTGGCGAGTACGGGCAAGAAGGATATTTTTGTTCGCGTAATCAATCCGAAAGGCAATTTAGAGGCAAACTCAGAGGATATTTTTTATGTGCATGGTGAAAAGTTACAGTATAGTTTCAAGCAAAGCATAAACTTTACAAACAACGGTCAAGAGTATCAGATGGAATGGGGCAACAACGGCGGGCGTTTTCAAAAAGGCGCTTATACGATATTGCTTTATGCGGATAATTCCATCATGGGAAGAGCATCTATTGTATTGAAATAATAAAGGTATTATACTATTATAGAAAAGCGGGTTTTCCAACTGGGAAACCCGCTTTTTCGTTATTTAATAATTCCTTTTGATTATATTTTTCTGGAGGTATTGATTTCAATGTAGTGTTGAAGTTCCCTTTTTGATGGTGTTAGATGATTGATTTATGTCCCAAAAGGTGAATAGAGGGGATGAAGAGACTATTTATTCGACTCCTTTAGCATATGTAAGCCCGTTATCTTCAGGGCATGCATTTCAGAGCTCGCTGAAGTCTTTATTATATCGACCGGTATAAATGGTCCTTTAATGAATATCTTCACTTACACAGCTTTTTTGCTGGTAAACAATATGGGAATATAGATTTAATAATACCGCGCCGGTAAATGCCGGTGTTGTTTATCCTTCTAACATTTCCTCGTTATAAAGCGGAAGAATAATGGTAAAGGTGGTGCCGATTCCTTCGAATGTCGTAAAAGATATTTGTCCCTTCATGGACTCTACTGTTTTCTTTACAAAGGCTAATCCTAGACCAGTTCCAGAGCTTTTGGTTGTAAAGTTCGGTTGGAAGATCTTAGGTACTAACTCGCTCGGAATTCCCAGGCCATTATCCTTCAATAAGATGCGTACGTGTTTCTCATCCGCATAATCTACCAATACACTAATGAGGTGTTTTTTGCGTGTTATGGATGCCTCTAATGAGTTTTTCAGTAGGTTGTTGAAGGTTCTTAGCAACTGATCCTTATCGCCCAATACGTAGATGTTTTCCTGATCAGTATTGTTGATTACTTTGATATAAGTATTATGCGTATTGTGGTACACATTCGCCGATTTATTGATTTTCTCAATAATATTGATTTTTGTCAGGTTGGTATCCGGGAGTTTCGCAAAATTCGAGAATTCGGTTGCTATTTTCGATAAGCTGTTGATTTGCTCAATGAATGAATTAGAGAACTTGTAGAATCTTTCTTCAAAACGAGGGTCGCCTTCTCGGTAACTTCGTGAAAGTTGCTGTATGCCCAGCTTCATTGGTGTTAACGGGTTCTTGATTTCGTGGGCGATCTGTTTGGCCATCTCTCGCCATGCATATTCACGCTCCGCATTCATCAATTGCTTCGCATTTTCCTCCAACTTAACAATCATGTAATTGTACTCCTTGATCAAGGCGCCGATCTCATCGTCTCTCTCCCAATAGAGCGGCTCGTTAGGCTTATTGCTGAAGATAGTTTCTGATAGCTTTCTACCGATTAAACTCAATGGTTTAGTAATTGAGTTAGCTACTAGAACCGTAAAGAATCCAAACGCCAAGATGATGATGGTATAGATGTTCAATAAGGTGTTAAGAAGTAAGTTCTGGCTCGCATTTTCTTGTTCTGCCGTCGTAAAATACGGGATATTCAGAAAGAGGACCGTGTTGTAGTCATTATTTCTGATAGCGGCAAAGCTTGAATTATATTCGAACTTGACAAGCTTCTCTTTCAAGAATAAATCTGTCTTCTTGCGGATGTTCAGGTTATTGAAAGCTGTCGGATTGATATAGGTGGAGATAAGCTCCATATCGTAAATTCGCGGCTGTGAAGTGTATCGAAGCTTTCCGTTCTTATCGTATAAGTTGAAGTCTGTTACCGAAGTTTCGGACAGCTTTTGCAAGATATCTTCAAAACGGTTTTCATCGAGGTTCGGTGACTCCTGCATTAGACTTTCAATCTTATTGACAACATCGAGAATATATTTCTGGCGTTGCTCTACAGAATCCTTTTCTAGCTGGTAGGAGATACTGATAAAAGTAATCAAACCGGAGATGACAATAGCAAATATTACCACGCCGACAATCATGGTTTGAATACGGGTACTATATTGAACCCGGTTTACCAGAAGTTTGAAGTGGTATTTAACGCTGTTGAAGTTAAATGCTCGGCGTGTGACCGTGGTACTTACATAGCGAATAAAATTAAAGAATAGGAAGAAGGTGTAAAGACTCAGGAATAAGAATGAAAAGATAGCGATAGACTGCCAGAAGTTTAACTGAGGCGTACTTACCACTAAACTGGTATGGTTGTCTGGTCGATAGATGACGTGGAAATAGCCATTGTAGTTTTCATTATTGGTGTATTGGCCAATTTTGCTAGCAAAGTTATCGTCTCTATTCGGATAGGTAAATGAACCATTCTGCGTCACTAAGTATCCGTCGCGATACAGGGCGAAGGATGAGGCAAGCTGCTTGTGTTTGTTGATGAACTCGGAACGACTGTCGGCTAAAATAACAGGGTAATTCAGTGAAGCGTTGAAGGCTTTATTCTTGAAGTTCAGATAAACCTGCACCAGGTCTTCCTTGCCATTACGAACGATAGGTATTTCAAACTGTAGGAAATATTCGTGCGTCCCTAATTCACTTCTTACTCGATAGAAGTTCTGCGTCTGTGGTACTTTCGTTGAGTTGTTGATTACCTTTTCACGGTATTCCTCTATCTTATCTGAGTTATAATGCTCGAGTGGTCTTTGATCGTAGTAGTAATAACTATTGAATTCAAATTTAGACAGATAGCCACTGAAGTAATGTGTTTTGAGGTATTGGTTGATGATATCAGTCTGCGTATTCGGGAGACTGATGGTGAACAACTGTTTTAGTTGCTCATCTTTTAAAATATCTTTTTCAAGATCTACGAATAGGGCAAGGGCATTAAAGTCGTCTTCGGCTTCCAATTGTCCTAGTGTCACTTTCATTTCCTGTTCCACCTTATCATGCACACTGCGCATATATACGGACGTCGCCATGAAGGCTAGGAAAACCAAGGTTAGGATAAAGGTCGGTAGGTTGAGGCTCATGCGCATATTGCTATATGCTCTCAACATGATAACGCCCGCTAGGAATATATTGAAGAAAGTATTTTCACCGATAATAATGGCATTCAGGATAATGGCCGTTACTAAAGCAATCAGCTGCAGATTTAAGAAAGAGGTCGTATTGGGTAGGATGTTTTTGAGAAACCCAACGATCGTATCAATGAAATATAGCAGGATGACCATATTGACACAAAAGATCAATGTGTTGATCCAACTGTAGGTGTCAAACGATAAGAGCTGTGTGAAGTCGAGGCTTACTTGTGAGCTATTTGTTATTAATGTCGATAAGTGGTAGAAGAGTAGGTTCGAAACGAAATAGATGCTCAATATTGACGCTAATGCGATCAATCCCGATAGGGTTGGTTTCTTCCAAGTCTCGGGGAATTTTAAGAAGCCCATAACTGATCGAACATAGAACACAAACCAGATGACGAAAAAGGTCGTCATCAGGAAGGCCCAAAGATTCGGAAGGATCGGACTAAATGCATAATACTTCGGATTAAATAACCCTAAGCTGGATTGAGAGGCAAGCCAGTTGGTTTTTAAATCAACGTAGCGAGTCAACATTAAAATTAAGGCAAAGAATGCTATCGACAGCCATGGTCGACCATTCTTAGCAGTCATATAACTAACGTTGTGAACAAAAATCAGAAAACATAAGGATGCGAATATCCAACAGATGAACTGTATGTTGATGAATATGTTATCATGTTTACCTTCGCTCAGCTTAACAGAAAACAAATAAGATCCGTTGTTGCTGTATATATTCTTGATGTTTTCGGTATCCGTATAATCCGCAATGGCAAGGTTGTCAGACTTCAATAAAGTCACATTGAAGATATTTTCTAAATACTGGTTTGTAAATGGAAAATCAGCTTTTATGGGGATAATCGCCAATAGGGAGCTGTTATCTGAAAGTACTTTCTTCTTAACGACAAGATGCCGGTTATCTTCTTTTATATAATTAACGTCCGATTGAAAGCCGAGGTCATTGACTGGAACAAATAGGTTTGTACTCCAGAAGATGGGCTGATGGTTCTTATAAACGAAAAAAAAGATCCGCTCTTTTGCTCCAATCTTTTTAGTGATATCTAATGCTTGTGTAGGGTAGATCTCCACATTTTGAAAAGCTTTCATCATGCTGGAGTCTGCAAAAAACTGGTCTACCAGTTCTTCCGAACGGTGTAGGTTGTTGGAGAGCGTGCGGGTATCTAATTCCAACATATCTTCCTTGGTGACGATATTGTTAATCGTGATAGCCGTCGTTAAGAATAAAACTGTTAGAATCAGTAGAAGAATTCGTATTCTATTACCCATTAAGATTTAAGATTATTAAGGGTAAATATAAACAAAACTTTCAGCATTCCACTTAATGGATAAAGCGAATGAAAGTACTTTTAAGCAGTATTTTAGAAGAATTTAGTGTGTATAACTACAATACTGATGTGAAGATTGCGATTGCAGCCGGCATTCAGATGAATAGCTGGGACAATAACAGGGTAGAAGACATAAAAAAAGTCCTCGTAAAATGCTTACGAGGACCTTATAGCTTAGTGAGAATTCCTTATGCGTGGATATCTTCTTGACGGAAGAACTTCGCAGTAAAGTACTCACGGTTCATTCTAGCGATATTTGTCAATTTAATTCCTTTTGGACATTCCGCTTCACAAGCTCCTGTATTTGTACAGTTACCAAAGCCTTCAGCATCCATTTGATCAACCATTGCTTGCGCACGTTCGTAACGCTCTGTTTGACCCTGAGGAAGTAACGCAAATTGAGAGATCTTAGCTGATACGAATAACATAGCTGAAGCATTTTTACACGCTGCAACACATGCTCCACATCCGATACAGGTAGCTGATTCGAAAGCCTCGTCAGCAACGCGTTTTGGAATTGGAATAGTATTCGCATCAGGCACACCACCAGTATTGATATTTACATATCCACCAGCTTGTTGGATGCGGTCAAAAGCAGTTCTATCTACAGCTAAATCCTTCAATACAGGAAAAGCTGCTGCACGCCATGGTTCAATAACGATAGTTTGTCCATCGTGGAATGAACGCATGTGTAATTGACAGGTCGTAATACCGTATTTAGGACCATGCGGGCGACCATTAATTACTAATGAACACATACCGCAGATACCTTCACGACAATCGTGGTCAAAGTAAATAGGATCTTCACCTTTACGAGTCAAATCTTCGTTCACTACATCAAGCATCTCAAGGAAAGACATATCATCAGCGATATCTTTAGCTTGGTAAGTAACGAATTGTCCTTTGTCGTTTATATTTTTTTGACGCCAAACTTTTAGCGTTAAATTCATATGTCCACTCATAATAGTAATATTGAGTATCAAAAGGCTATTGCTAGCCTTTTGCTTATTTATAACTTCTTTGTGTTAACTTAACGTTTTCGAATACTAGCTCTTCTTTGTGTAGTGCTTCCGGTTGGTTATCACCTTTGTACTCCCATGCAGCAACATAAGCGTAGTGATCATCATCACGTTTTGCTTCGCCTTCTTCTGTTTGAGATTCAAGACGGAAGTGTCCTCCACATGATTCGTTACGGTTCAACGCATCGTCTACCATTAACTCTCCTAATTCTAGGAAGTCAGCAACACGACCAGCTTTCTCTAACGACATGTTAAGTTCTTCGTTCTCACCTAATACACAAGCATTCTCCCAGAATTCTTTACGTAATTCTTGGATAAGACCTTTTGCTTTAGTCAATCCTTCAGCTGTACGCGCCATACCACAGTATTCCCACATGATATGACCAAGTTTTTTGTGAATATCATCAACAGTCTTAGTACCTCTTAGCGCTAATAATTTGTTGATTTTATCTTCTACTTCTTTACGAGTTTGCTCAAAAGCAGGGTGATTTTTATCTACTGGTTTGAAGTTTCCGATTTTAGCTAGGTAATCACCAACAGTAAATGGAATTACGAAGTAACCATCAGAAAGACCTTGCATTAGGGCAGAAGCACCTAGGCGGTTAGCACCGTGGTCAGAGAAGTTCGCTTCTCCTAAACAGTATAAACCAGGTACAGTAGTCATTAAGTTGTAATCAACCCAAACACCACCCATGGTATAGTGAACAGCAGGGTAGATACGCATTGGTTGCTCGTATGGGTTCTCATCAGTAATCTGATAGTACATATCGAACAAGTTACCATATTTCGCTTCTACTGTATCTTTTCCTAAGCGTTGGATAGCATCAGCGAAATCTAAGAATACCGCTACTCCAGATTTACCAACACCACGTCCTTCGTCAACCATTTCCTTAGCGTTACGAGAGGCAACGTCACGAGGAACTAAGTTACCGAATGAAGGATATTTTCTTTCTAAGAAGTAATCGCGATCATCTTCTTTGATGTCTTTAGGCTTCATTTCGCCTTTACGCAATTTCTCAGCTAATTCAATAGTTTTAGGAACCCATACACGACCGTCGTTACGTAATGATTCAGACATCAACGTAAGCTTCGATTGGTGATCACCAGTAACTGGGATACAAGTAGGGTGGATTTGTGTGTAACATGGGTTAGCGAAGAATGCACCACGTTTGTGTGCTCTCCATGCTGCCGTTACGTTACATCCCATTGCGTTAGTTGATAGGAAAAACACGTTTCCATATCCACCAGTACATAATAATACCGCGTGGCCTTCATGTGATTCAATCTTTCCTGTAACTAAATCACGAGTAATAATACCGCGAGCTTCGCCATCGATCTTAACAAGATCTAACATTTCATGGCGCGTATAAGATTGTACTTTTCCTTTTTGAATCTGACGGTTAAGTGCTGAATATGCACCTAATAATAATTGTTGTCCAGTTTGTCCACGAGCGTAGAACGTACGAGATACTTGGGCTCCACCGAATGAACGGTTATCCAATAAACCTCCGTATTCACGTGCGAAAGGAACACCTTGAGCAACACATTGATCGATGATGTTTACCGAAACCTCCGCTAAACGATATACGTTTGCTTCGCGAGCGCGGTAGTCACCACCTTTGATAGTGTCATAAAATAAACGGAAAACAGAGTCACCGTCATTTTGGTAATTTTTAGCAGCATTGATACCACCTTGTGCAGCGATAGAGTGCGCACGACGTGGTGAATCTTGGTAGCAGAAAGTCTTTACGTTGTAACCTAATTCTGCAAGAGATGCTGCCGCAGATGCACCAGCTAAACCTGTACCAACAACGATAATCGTGAATTTACGTTTGTTGGCCGGGTTAACCAGCTTCATATCAAATTTATGTTTTGACCATTTTAGGGCCAATGGGCCTGCAGGTACTTTTGAATCTAACATATCCTTCTTTTATTTAGTAGATTTCGCTATTGCTTCAATCTGTAAATAACCTATTTAACAAAATAAAAATACAACGGCATTGCAGCGAAGGCAATTGGAATGATGATACCGAATATCCAAATTCCAATCCATTTAATGATGCCGACATAGCGCTTGTGGTTAAAACCAATTGTCTGGAATGCAGACTGGAAACCATGAATTAAGTGAAATGACAAGGCAGCCATTCCTAAAAGATATAATCCAACTAAGAAAGGATTTTGGAATGCTACAGCAACTTGCTTGTATAAATCTTTTGATTGAACAGTTTCTACACCTTCGTTAACAAAGATTTTATACCCGTCATACTCTGCAGGAATCTCATCTAAAGAGATGATGTCTTGATTTCCTGTTGCTAGTTCAGTATGGTATTCTACATAAGGAGTAGAACCAAACTTGTACTGGTACCAGAAGTTTTGCATGTGTGTTACGATGAAAACTAATAATACAGTACCTAAGATTCCCATGTTACGTGAGTTCCAAGCACTGCTCGCTTTACCATCATACTGGTTGTAGCCAATTGGTCTTGCCGCTTTGTTTTTAGTAGTCAATACTAAAGCGTAAACCGCGTGGATAATGATAGAAGCGTAAAGTAAGTAAGAAACTACCTTGATAGGTGTAAAGTGGGTCATGAAATAAGCGTAATTGTTGAACGCATACCCCGCATCATCTTTAAAGAGCTGTAAATTACCAATCAAATGAACAATCAAGAACGTACATAAGAACAATCCTGTCAAGCTCATGATTAGTTTCTTCCCTAGTGAAGATGTTAATACTGGCTTTGATTTACTCATTATTACTATGAATTTAATTTAGTTCCGCAAATCTATCTAATTGATGACACTTTTGTGAGAAATATGTACAAAAAAGCACTAATTTAGAATCTTTCTAATCTGCAGGGAAAAAAGAAAGGCTCGATTGAATAACAAACGAGCCTAAACTTTTAATTATCTTTTAGTTACAGGAATGCATATCCTACGCCAATCGACCACATACTGATCTTTTGTTTTTGGTTGCTGCTTTCGCTGAGGTTGTTTAAACCGTGCTCATAGCGAAGGTCCACAGTGAAGTTGCGGATATCGGCACCAACACCTCCAATGATTCCTGTTGATGTCTTTTTATAATCTGCAAAATTTGTCGCAGTCTTGATATCGAATTTTCCATCTTGTGCAAATGAAAATACCGGACCTGCTTGGATACGTACGCCTAATGGACCTAATCCGATTCTAGTACCTAATAGAATAGGAAGATCCATACTTTTAATCGTCACTTCGCCAGCCTCAGCATCTTCTGTAGGATCGAATCCTGCTTTCTTTTGGCTATAATAAAGCTCTGGCTGCACATGGAAGCCTGCAATCCCAACACGGCCCCAAACACCTAGTTGATAGCCAGTTTTGGTGTCAGAGTTCAACCATTTGCCATCAGATTTTAAACTAGAGAAGTTTAATGCACCCTTGACCCCTAATTTGAAACTAGGTAGCAATTGAGCTTGTGAAGCCTGCACCATTAGAAATAGCGCAGCAAATGCTAGTATAATTTTTTTCATGTTAAAAATTTATATATTTACTGTTTCTATCACTAAAATAGACTTTTTTATCTATAAACGGCATATATCCATGATTAATTTCAAGATTCAAGCGCAAGATTGGCCTATTCTAAAGCTAAAATTACAACGTAAATACAACCGACTTACCGATGAAGATCTGACGTTCCAAGACGGTCAGGAAGATGAATTGTTAAGGCGTTTGGCAAAGCGACTTCACAGGAATGTTGATTATGTGCTTTTCACCTTGTCAAAGGAAATGTCTGACCTGGACTCTAATAGATTGTAACATGCAGGAAGAGCTGATCAGCTGGGCTGATTTCGAGCGCGTAGATTTAAGAGTGGGAACTATTCTAACTGCCGAGGATTTTCCGAAGGCGAAGCGAGCAGCCTATCAATTGACTGTGGATTTTGGAGAAGAAATAGGTATCCTCAAATCAAGCGCACAAATAACAGTACATTATACAAAGGAAGAATTGCTCGGTCGGCAGGTAGTGGCCGTGGTCAATTTTCCAAAAAAGCAGATAGCAAACTTTATGTCCGAATGTCTAGTGACCGGATTTGAAGATCATAACGGAGATATCATCCTAACGACCGTTGAGCGTCAAGTTCCAAACGGTTCCAAATTAAAATAATGAAAGTTTACAACTTTGAGAGTGATCTGAATTTAACACCTGAAAATTCAGACGAACAGTATATGCGCGAAGCACTGAAGCTCGCGGAACAAGCATTCCGGGAGAATGAGGTGCCTATTGGGGCTATCATCGTTGCAAATGGCAAGATTATCGGGAAAGGCTATAACCTGACGGAACGCCTTAACGACGTTACGGCCCATGCAGAGATGCAAGCCTTTACGGCGGCTGCCAATTTCCTTGGCGGCAAATATCTAAAAGACTGTACCCTATATGTCACGATTGAACCATGCGTCATGTGCGCTGGAGCATCCTATTGGACCCAAATCAGTAGAATCGTATATGGTGCGAAGGATGAAAAACGGGGATATTCAGCAATACATGATAAAATTATACACCCCAAGACGGAAATCAAGTCTGGCGTGCTCGAAGAAGACTGTGCAAACTTAGTAAAGTCTTTTTTTCGTAATAAACGCTAATATCGAAGACAAAATTAGGCGCTAAACAAACTTATGTTAGGTCAAATTGTTTTATATTCGTATAATACTTAAGAACAACATAACATTCATTAAATATACATTATTATGGCATTTCAATTAGAAGCGTTACCATACGCAGCAGACGCATTAGAACCACATATTGACAAAGAAACAATGGAGATTCACCATGATCGCCATCACCAAGCTTACGTAGACAATTTGAACAAAGCTATTGCCGGTACTGATGCTGAGAATGCTTCTCTAGAAGACATTATCAAAAACATTAGTAAATACCCTGCAGCAGTTCGCAACAATGGTGGTGGTCACTACAATCACCAATTATTCTGGACTGTATTAGGTGCTAATAAAGGTGGTGAGCCTACAGGTGAGTTGGCGACTGCGATCAACGACACTTTCGGTTCATTCGATGAATTGAAAAAGAAATTACAAGAAGCCGGTGCGACTCGTTTCGGATCAGGTTGGTCTTGGTTAATCGTTGGTGCTGATGGCAAATTAGCTGTTACATCAACTCCAAATCAAGATAATCCACTTATGGATGTTGCTGAAGTAAAAGGTACGCCAATCCTTGGCATTGACGTTTGGGAGCATGCGTACTACTTAAAGTACCAAAACAAACGCCCAGCCTACTTAGATGCAATCTTCAATGTGATTGATTGGGATGCGGTTGCAGAGCGTTATAACGCAGCAAAGTAATCGCTAAGAGATAAATCTTATAAAAACGGATAACGAGAAATTGTTATCCGTTTTTTTATATTGAGGTGTCAAGGTCACGCAATAATCAAATAGTGACTACTCTCATTTTATTAGGAAATTAGGCGTTTATGCTGGTCGTTTGGACAATATAGGTTTATTATCGAATTAGATAAGTTTTAACAATAGTTTTATTATTTCGTAATTTCGTACTGCAAATTGTTCAAACTGTTAGAGTTAAGCAATACGCTCGATAAGCCACCCTAACTTCAAAAGCCGCTTATCGGAGAACTATTCAAGTAATGAAGCACTAGACTACCTATCATGTGTATCAATGTCAAAACATGTAAATAAGCGGTCTGGTCAATTAAAATAGATACAAATATGTTAAAAGGATTTTTTAATGTTCCTGTACCGACGAATGAGCCAGTATACACCTATGCTCCAGGAACTAAAGAAAGAAGCTTATTAAAAGAAGCTATTGCTGCTGCTAGAGCAACTGAAATTGACGTCCCAATGTATATCGGTGGCGAGGAAGTACATACTACGAAAAAAGGTAAATTAACTCCTCCGCATGATCACCAACATATCCTAGGCCATTATAGCCAAGGAACAAAAGAGCATGTTAAGCAAGCAATCGATGCTGCATTAGCTGCGAAGAACGATTGGGAGAATTTGCCATGGGAGCAACGCGCTGCTATCTTCTTGAAAGCTGCCGAATTAATTTCTAGCAAATACCGCTACAAATTAAATGCTGCAACAATGTTAGGTCAATCTAAAAATGCTTATCAAGCAGAGATTGATTCAGCATGTGAGATCGCTGACTTCTTGCGTTTCAACGTGAAATACATGTCAGAAATCTACCAACAACAACCTCCAATCAGCCCTAAAAATGTTTGGAACCGTGTGGAGCAACGCCCATTAGAGGGATTTGTTTTCGCATTGACGCCATTCAACTTTACCGCTATCGCTGGTAACTTGCCTACAAGTGCGGCTATGATGGGTAACGTGGTTGTATGGAAACCATCGAACACACAAATTTATTCAGCAAACGTATTGATGCAAATCTTTAAAGAAGCTGGTGTACCTGATGGTGTTATCAACTTAGTATATGTATCAGGACCTGAAGCTGGTGATGTTATCTTCAAACATCCAGATTTTGCAGGTATCCACTTCACGGGTTCTACCGGTGTCTTCCAAGATATTTGGAAAACAATTGGTGAGAATATCCACGTATATAAAACTTATCCACGTATCGTAGGAGAGACAGGTGGTAAAGACTTTATCCTTGCACACCCTTCGGCAGATCTTGATGTGCTGAACACCGCATTAGTAAGAGGTGCTTTCGAGTTCCAAGGACAAAAATGTTCTGCAGCTTCTCGCGCCTATGTTCCTAAGTCACTATGGGAAGATTTGAAAAAATCAATGGAGCGAGATATCAAATCGTTCAGAATCGGTGGTACTGAGGACTTCAGCAACTTTATCAATGCTGTAATCGACGAGAAATCATTCGATAAGATTACGAAGTACATCGATAGAGCGAAAGAATCTAAAGATGCAGAAGTAGTAATCGGTGGTGAATACGATAAATCAAAAGGTTATTTTATCCACCCTACAGTTATTTTAGCGAAAAAAGGAGATTACGAAACTTTATCTGAAGAGTTATTCGGCCCGGTTTTAACGATCTACGTATATGACGATAACAAATGGGAAGAAACTTTGAAACTAGTAGATGAAACATCTATCTATGCTTTAACAGGTTCTATCATTGCTCAGGATCGTTACGCTATTGAAGAGGCAACTCATTACCTACGTAATGCTGCAGGTAACTTCTACATCAACGATAAATGTACAGGTGCAGTAGTAGGCCAACAGCCATTTGGTGGTGCTAGAGGTTCTGGTACAAACGATAAGGCAGGGTCGATGATCAACCTATTACGTTGGGTATCGCCAAGAACAATCAAAGAAACATTCAATCCGGATACAGACTACATATATCCATTCTTATCCGAAGAATAACAATACTCCTAATTGCATAATATAGAGAAAGGGGACCGATGGTCTCCTTTTTCTTTTTAGGTGCCTCAAGGAATCAAAAAACTTTCATGCATCCATTATTGAGACACCAACAGGAACGAAAGTTCTTGATGGCCTCTGAAAACAGAGACCTTCAGAAAAAAA
Source organism: Sphingobacterium sp. UBA6645 (assembly GCF_002455685.1). NCBI lineage: Bacteria > Pseudomonadati > Bacteroidota > Sphingobacteriia > Sphingobacteriales > Sphingobacteriaceae > Sphingobacterium > Sphingobacterium sp. UBA6645. The sequence continues at coordinate 134,228 of NZ_DKLH01000008.1, read as the reverse complement.
ACAGCAGCCATCAAAGATAGCTGCTGCATATTTCCCATATTTTTGAAACCTAGTGGGAATTTGATTGTAATAAAAAAGCTTATTCTTCTTCGTTTAAGATCGTCTCGTCTAAATTCTGACCTGTAACCTCTGCTCTAATTTTTGCTTCTAACTCATCTGATAAATCAGGGTTATCTAACAATAGCGACTTCACAGCATCACGACCTTGACCTAATTTTGTATCTCCATAGCTAAACCAAGAACCTGATTTCTTAACGATTCCATATTCTACACCTAAGTCAATGATTTCACCAACCTTAGAAATACCTTCGCCGAACATAATGTCAAATTCAGCAATACGGAATGGAGGAGCTACTTTATTCTTAACGATTTTTACTTTAACACGGTTACCTGCTACCTCATCAGCATCTTTGATCTGCGATGTACGACGGATGTCTAAACGAACAGAAGCGTAGAACTTAAGCGCATTACCACCTGTAGTCGTTTCTGGATTACCGAACATCACACCAATTTTCTCACGCAATTGGTTGATGAATATACAACAACAGTTTGTTTTTGCGATCGTACCTGTAAGCTTACGTAGGGCTTGCGACATTAAACGCGCTTGCAGACCCATCTTCGACTCACCCATTTCACCTTCAATCTCTCCCTTTGGCACCAATGCAGCAACCGAGTCAATTACGATGACATCAATAGCTCCCGAACGGATTAAGTTGTCAGCAATTTCTAGCGCTTGCTCACCATGGTCAGGCTGAGAAATCAATAAGTTCTCGATATCAACACCTAATTTCTGAGCGTAGTACTTATCAAAAGCGTGCTCCGCATCAATGATTGCAGCAATACCACCTTTTTTCTGTGCTTCCGCAACAATATGCGTTGCTAAAGTTGTCTTACCTGATGATTCAGGACCGTAAATCTCAATGATACGGCCTTTAGGAACACCGCCAATACCTAAGGCGATATCTAAACCTAAGGATCCCGTAGAAATAGACTCGATAGGCTCTACTGCAGTATCACCTAATTTCATGATCGTACCTTTACCGAACGATTTTTCTAATTTATCTAAAGTAAGCTGTAGCGCCTTTAATTTGTCTGAGTTGCTCATATTTTTAGTATATCGAATTCAAAAATAATATAATAATGGAATAATACAAAATTATTTACTAAAAAAATTAGTTTAATATTCCATCTGTAAAGTTAACTTGTTTCTATTTAAATAAATGTTAAGGTTTATTGTTATTCTAGGTCCTTTTCTACAATAGCTTTCGCTTTATAGGTTTTCTCAAAGTATTTGCAGAAATAGGTAATCGGACATTCTTCACACTTCGGTTTCCTTGCCAGACAGATATAACGTCCATGAAGAATCAACCAATGATGCGCAATCGCAATCGTATCTTTCGGCAGGTACTTCACTAATTGCTTCTCTACCGCCAAGGGAGTCGTTGCTCTGGAAGTTAGACCAAGTCGGTTTGCCACGCGGAACACATGTGTGTCAACAGCCATCGCCGGGTTATGGTAGACCACCGAGGATATCACATTTGCCGTCTTTCTGCCGACCCCGGGAAGTTTCACAAGGTCTTCAATCTTTTCCGGCACAACCCCATTAAATTCGCTTAGCAATTTCTGTCCCATACCAACCAAATGTTTGGCCTTATTATTCGGATAGCTCACCGAACGGATGTAAGAAAATACCTCATCGACCGAGCTTTCCGCTAAGCTCTCCGCATCAGGATAACGCGCAAATAGGGCGGGGGTGATCTGATTAATTCGCTTATCGGTACATTGTGCCGATAAGATTACCGCGACCAACAATTCGAAGGGATTACTATAATTTAACTCAGTTTGTGCATCCGGATTGTGCGTAGAAAAATACTCCACAAAAGCCTTATACCTGTCTTTCTTAAGCATAGTCAAAGATACGCATCTTTGAGAGAATTGATAGCTTAACAGGCGTAGATTACAATTGCTTGATAGAAAATTCAAGGAGAAGACGCGCAGTCTGGAAATAAGAAAGGGCTGCACATGGGCAGCCCTAACCTTCTGTTAAGTTTTCCAAAATTAATTCGGATATTTTACACCTCTATAAAGAGAGATATCTACTTTAGGAATGGATGCATTATACTCCTTGTTGATTGCATCAATAAACAAGTTAGCAACGATTGCATTACCCATTGGCGTTAAGTGCACACCGTCTAATGAGAATGCATTACCCGTAATGAAAGCCGAGCTAATACCGATTCCATTGTACACATAGCCACCCTTAACTTTATTTAAGAAGGCATGTACATCAGCAACCGCTACACTTTTGCTTTCTGCTACTTGCTTAATTACAGTGTTGAACTCGTTAACTCGAGCACTTACTTGCGCTACTTCCGCTTCGTCCAATACATTATGGTCCTCGATTGGATTCGCTGGACTGATACCATAGCCAGGACCAACTTCGTTTGGTTTACCCAATGCTGCGGTATTGAAGGTCAAAGGGAATAAATCCTTTGCCGTTGCCGGGCGAACACCAGTTTTTGTTTTGATGATCACATTTTTGAATGCCCCTTGCGATGCCGCTTCTACACCTGCGTTCAAGCGTGCCGTAGTTACCGTATTTAAGAAAGGCACAGCCGTAACATCAGGAATCGTAGCTACAACACCTTTTTGACCTTTTGCAGTCAACGTGGTAATAAAGTTCGTGTATAACTGTGTAAATAAAGGTAGTGATGTCAAATTCTTTGTTGGATCTTCAACCGGACCTACAGGTGTATTTACCGTAGAGACTGCACCGTTCATAGCGTAGCCTAAAACATCATTGTTTCCTAACCAAAAAGAGAAGAACGTATAATCATGACCTGCAGCATACTGAAAGTAAGTCATTGTTGCTGGCGTATTATCCGGCAAAAGACGCTCGAAATAGGGATTGCCATTAGCGGTTCCTACACCCTGTGCAAAAGCCATATCTAAACGCATGCCCGGAACTCCTAAGTTTTGAATAGGGTCGGTATATTTAATATATAATGGTTTCCCAGCTGCATTAGCTCCGCGAATCGCTAAATCAGTTGTTACCGGCTTCATCACAGGATTTCCATCCACTAGGGATTCCAACATAATATATCCGGAACCATTTGCTTTATCTGCCGGGAAGAATGGTGAAGTAAACTCGCCCCCACCCACATTCTTCATCTGCGCTGCCATCAAGTTCGGGAAAGCTACTTTCTGACCTTCTAAATACAGACCATTATCCGCATAACCCGATGTTAACGAGTTACCAATGGCTACATATTTCGAAAAGTCTGCTGTACCCTTACTAAAAGTTGGAGCATCAATTTCGGGTTTACAGGAACTAACAAGTCCTAAAATTGCTAGTCCAATATATAATCTAAAGTTCTTTTTCATTGTTTTCATCAATTAAGGCTTACCATTTATAAGACAGGGAGATACCTGGTGCATGGATATTGGTTTCGTATGCTCCGTGAAGCAATGTTTCCGCATTGGTTGTCGTACGCTTCAAGATCTTCTGGAATACATAAGCTGCAGACATTTCCCATTTCGGGTTGAACTTGTAGGATACACCACCCGCTGCCATGATACGGTTATTATCCGGCGTCTCTGGATATACATATTTCGCTTGAACCGGCGTATAAACATAACCCGCACCTACACGTAATGCCAATGCATCGTTCACATCGTAGTTGATACCTGCTTTACCCGAGAAGGCATTTTGATATCTCTTCTCCGAACGTGTGTCTTGCAATACCGGTGTGTTCGTTTCGTAATCGAATACCAATTCTTTGTAGATATCGTAGTTGATCAATGATCCGTCGATTGCGGCTTGAACTTTATCGCTCAGTGGGAATGCGATACCGATGTTGAATGTAGAAGGTAAAGGCAATTCGGCGTCGAATTTACCATTAGGGAAGTTTGCTGCCAATGAAGTCGGAACCTCAAAAGTAGCATCGCCACCTTCTAGTTTTGTAACAACTTTCGAACGGTAGCTTAAGGAGATTGCAAATTGATCTTCTAGGTTGTAGTGTACCCCGACATTATACCCCATACCCGTACCTGTTCCTTTTAGGGTTGCCTGTCCGGCAGTTCCATCCGGGTAGAACACAGGTAGAGCACGACCTAGATCAACCAATCCGATGTTATAAACAAATCCACCACCTACGCTGAACTGCTCAGTAAGCTTAAAGCTCAATGTTGGTTGTATATAAATTGCGCGCATAGAAAGGTGCGTCAGAGAGAAGCGTCCTGGCCATTCTTTGCCCCAATCTACCGAGCCACCGAAAGGTGTATAAACGCCGATACCGGCTTTCCACCAAGAGTTTTTCGGGCCAAAAGTAGCATAAGCACCAAATGGAGGCGAAATTTGAAATTTCGTATCGTGTGATTCCGTACTTCCATGTTCACGGAAAGCAGATCGGTACATAACAGCACTAGCACCTACCTGAATGGCGTTGTGGTCCATCTTTACTAATGCACCCGGGTTGTAAAATATAGATGTTTCATCTATAAATAGTGCAGAACCTGCGCCGGCCATACCTACGGCTTTCTGACTTTGCGTATTCACTTGCGAGCCTTGTGCATGCAATAGAATAGGGGAAGCTAATAACAAACTCAGTAATAATCGTTTCATATAAATATTGATTAGCGTTTTTTCAAATTAGATTTGATATGCTAACATAGCATTTTTTTATTAATTAAAATAAAAATATTTGTCACAATTTAATAATATGCGAGTAAATGAATATCGTTCAAACATATTTGCATATTAAATGGTTATCTTTAGGAATACAATTCTAAAAGATATTATGGCACAAATTAAATTCAAGGGCAACGCAGTTCATTCGGAAGGAAACCTACCTAAAGTAGGCGATACTGCTCCAAACTTTACACTAACAGCAGGCGACCTTTCTTCTAAGTCATTGAGCGACTTCAAAGGTAAGAAAGTTATTTTAAATATATTCCCGAGTATCGATACTGGTACATGCGCCGCGTCTGTACGCCAATTCAACGAAAAGGCAACAAGCTTAGATAATACAGTGGTTTTAGGTATCTCTAAAGATCTTCCTTTTGCACACTCGCGCTTCTGTGCAGCAGAGGGAATCGAAAATGTAATCACCCTATCAGACTTTAAAGACAATGCTTTCGCAGACGCTTACGGCGTTAAGTTCGCAGACGGTCCTCTAGCAGGTCTATTGAGCCGCTCCGTAGTGGTAATCGACGAAGAAGGTAAAGTAGTTTATACCGAGCAGGTAGAAGAAACTACCGAAGAGCCGGATTATGATAAAGCACTGGCTAGTATTTAAATATTAGATATAAGATTTTAGACATTAGATCTTAGAGTAGGGCGCCGATTAGGCGCCTTTATTTGTGGGTTGTTTTGAACCAGGAAAGGAAGGGTGCAAGGATGGTCAGGATCGGGCAATGTGACGTATGATCGATTGTATTTTTATAGGAGACGTTTCACTAAACGCATGATATCAATACCGTAAATGTGCATACCACTATACGACACTATACCTGATCCTGACCATCCTTGCATCCTTCCTTTCCTGGTTCAAGACAAACTTCACTTCATTTCCTAATTCAAAACAAAATTTCCTTTCTAACCAAAAGTTCAAAACAACCCCCTTAAAAACAAAAAAGCGAACCATTACAGTCCGCTCAAGGTCTAAAATCTTATATCTAATGTCTAATATCTAGCTCGCCCCCAACGCCTGCAAAATATCGCCGATAATATCGTCCTGTTCTTCGATACCTACGGAAAGGCGCACCGTTCCGGGGCGGATACCTAGCTTTTCGCGTTCGGCTTCGGAGAGTTTAGAGTGCGTTGTTGTTGCCGGATGCGTCGCGATACTGCGGGCATCACCGAGGTTGGAGGTGTATTTTATCATTTTGAGGGCATCCAAAAATTTGAATGCGCGGTCTTTTCCGCCTTTCACTTCAAACGTCACGATACCACCGCCTGCTTTCATCTGCTTTTTCGCCAATTCATACTGCGGGTGCGAGGGTAGGAAAGGGTATTTAACGTCGGCAATTTCGGGATGCTGCTCTAAAGTTTGCGCTAATGCCAGCGCATTCGAACAGTGTCTGTCCATGCGCATTCCTAATGTTTCGATACTCTTTGAAAGTACCCAAGCATTAAATGGCGACATGGAAGGACCGGTATGGCGAATCAAGAACATCATTTTATCCATCAATTCTTTCTTTCCCACGACTACGCCACCCAACACGCGACCTTGACCGTCCATATATTTTGTTGCCGAGTGGATGGAAAGATCGAAACCATATTGCAAGGGTTTCTGTAGGTAAGGCGTTGCGAAGCAGTTATCTATGGCAAAAATGATATGTGGATATTTCTTTTTAAGTCCGCCGAGCCATTCTAGATCGACCAATTCAAGGCCAGGGTTGGAGGGCGACTCTAAGAATATAAACTTCGTATTGGGTTGGATGGCTTTTTCCCACTCGTCTTGATTGATGGCATCCACATAAGTCGTGGTGACACCCCAACGTGGGAATAGCTGCGTGAACAACTGATGCGTAGATCCGAAAATCGCGCGTGAGGACACGATGTGGTCACCACTTTCAATGAACCCCGCGAAGGTCGCAAAAACTGCTCCCATGCCCGAAGCAAACGCTAAACCAGCCTCTGCATTTTCTAACAGACAAACCTTATTGATAAATTCTGTTGTGTTCGGATTCGCATAACGAGAATAAACCATCCCTTCCTCTTCTTCTGCAAAAACAGCACGCCCTTGATCGGCACTGTCAAAAATAAAACTTGAGGTAAGGTAAAGAGGAACAGAGTGTTCGCGTAGTGCGGAGCGCTGTGCTTGCTCGCGGATGATTTTGGATTGTTCGTTGTTCATGATGAGCAAATTTATTTACTTTTATGCATAAACTACTAATCTTGTCGAATTTATTTTTGATTTTTTTTTGAGTGATGGCCTCTTCGGTGCCAGCATGGGGAAACGTTTGCTTATAACCCTTTCAAAGCCCTTTCAAACCCAATCTAAAACCCTTTCACAACCGCTCGCGAACGGCTTTGAAAGGGCTATACATTGGGACAGATATGTTGTTGACTTTTCGGAGCTCAGTAGAAGAAATTTGTTTGCTGAGCACGATTAACTTCCAGCGATTGGACTTCCGAAAATGCCGACCGCCAATTCCGCCCAAAGAATGATCAACAGGAAAAGGACGATTGCGGTTCCAATCCAAAAGTTTCTTTTGTTCTTTACGTTTCTCCACAAGAGGTCGATAATGAAGATCGTACCGAATAATAGAATGCCCGCTACCAAAAAGTCGAATGCGTTCCAATTAACCTCATTTGTAAATTGCATAGCTACTATCGGAATGCATAAAAGAACGACAGGGATAAAATAGATCCAGCGTTGTGGGGTGTGATTTGTTATCATAATCTTTTGTTATTAAAAGTACTTTGAAATACAAAGTAAAATATTAGAAACGATTGCTGCAAGTTTTTTGGATAATATTTTAACTAGGTTGGAATAAATCGTTTATCGATACGTTTATGAGGGTAACATTCTAATCGGTAATCTTTTTATTCGTTTTCGAATTGAGTATCTTGAGGGCACATTTAGCGTTATATGAAAAGAACTAAACTATTATCTATCCTATTATTTACTCCTTTTTTAAGTATGGCTCAAACAGAGCCCGCGCCGTATGGCGCAACCCCATCTGAGCGCCAGTTGCGTTGGCATGAGATGGAAATGTACACCTTGATTCATTTTACGCCGACAACTTTTCAAAATAAGGAGTGGGGCTATGGGGATGCTGATCCCAAAATATTTAATCCGACGAAATTTGACGCCAATCAGATTGCTGCTGCGGCAGCTGCTGGAGGTTTTAAAGGGCTGATTTCGGTGGCAAAACATCACGATGGTTTTTGTTTATGGCCCACGGCTACGACCGAGTATTCGGTAGCGAGTTCGCCATGGAAAGAAGGCAAAGGGGATATGGTCCGCGAGTTTAAGAAAGCGTCGCATGCCAATGGACTGCAGTTTGGCGTGTACCTATCTGCTTGGGATCGTAATGATACTCGTTACGGGACAAAAGCTTATGCCGATGCATATCGAGAGCAATTAACCGAATTGATGAGCAATTATGGCGAGCTATTTACATCATGGCATGATGGCGCCAATGGCGGGGATGGCTACTATGGCGGGAAAAACGAAAAGCGAACGATCGACCGTTCTACTTACTATGAGTGGCATGAAAAAACCTGGCCTATCGTGCGCAAGCTGCAGCCGATGGCGATGATTTTTTCTGACGTCGGACCAGACATGCGCTGGGTGGGGAATGAGAAAGGCTTTGCAGCCGAAACTTCTTGGTCAACATTGACGCCAAAAAGTAAAGACGGCAAACCTCCGGTGCCGGGACAGGTTGATGAAACCAATTTGTCCACAGGAGATCGTGGTGGGGAATATTGGATTCCTGCAGAGTGTGATGTTCCGCAGCGACCGGGATGGTTTTACCACGAGGATCAGAATGATCGTGTGAAGACTCCGGATCAGTTATTTGAAATCTACCTGAAGTCCGTAGGCAGAGGGGGAGGAATGAACCTAGGTTTAGCGCCAATGCCGGAGGGTATCTTACATGATAACGATATTTTATCTTTAAAATCCTTTGGACAGAAGTTGAAAGAAACCTTTAAAACTGACCTGACAGCAGGGGCGATGGCGAAGGCAAGCAATGTGCGAGAGAACCACGAGCAGTTTTCGACCGCAAAATTGTTTGATGGCGATCGTTACTCGTACTATGCGTCGGATGATCAGGTATTGAATCCCAGCGTTGAGATTTCCCTACCAAGTGCGCAGACATTTGATTTGATTCGTTTACGCGAAAACATTAAGCTTGGTCAGCGTTTAGACAGTGTGAAGATCTCAGTTTGGGAAAATAGCAGTTGGAAATTAATCGGCGAGGCGACGAGTATCGGCGCAAATCGCTTAATTAAATTAGCGAGTCCGGTAACGGCGCAGCGTTTGAAGGTTGACTTATTCGCACCCGTAGCGCCAACTTTAAGCGAGTTTGCGTTGTTTAAAGAGGCAGCATCGAATTTTGGATTGGCAACGACAGAACGCAAGCGCGTTGCGAAACAGGACATGACAATTATTTCGGCAGATAAGCATGTTAGCAATGCGATCGACAATAATTTGAGAAGTATTTGGGAGACCACGACCAGCAGAAGCAAATTTATTGAGATCCGCTTAACAAAGAATGAATGGCTGACGGGGATGCAATATACGCCACGACAAGATGCAAAGCTTGCTGGTGTGCCGACGAAATATAAAGTCTATAGCAGTAAAGATGGGAAAGCTTGGCAAACTGTCGCTATCGGCGAGTTTTCGAATATAAAGGCAAATGCAACCGCACAGATGATCAATTTTTCTACGCCCGTTGAGGCCCATTATATTCGATTTGAACCTATCGAAGTGTTAAGTGAGGATAAAGCTTTCTCTGTTGCCGAGTTTGATTTATTTGTAAAATAATATGAGGTATATACTTGCCGTCGTTTTATCAGGTTTTGTTTCCTTTTCATCTGCGCAGGACATGAAGCTTCGTTATGATCAGCCTGCGAAACATTGGGAAGAGACTTTGCCCCTAGGGAACGGTTTGATTGGGATGATGCCCGATGGGAAAGTATCCGATGAGCAGCTGGTTTTGAATGAGATCTCTTTATGGTCTGGAAGTCCGCAGGATGCAAACAATTATGACGCACATAAGAGTGTTTCCAAGATACAAGAGCTGCTTTTTCAAGGTAGAAACGACTTAGCGGAGCAATTAGTCAATCAAAACTTCGTATGTACCGGGGCAGGCTCAGGTGGTGGGAAGGGAGCATTGCAGCCCTACGGCTGTTTCCAAAATTTTGGCTTTCTGAATTTTCTGCATTTCGATATCGACGAGGTTAGTAACTACCAGCGCTCTCTGGATATCTCTACCGCACGTGCGCAGACTAGCTTTACGGCAGCAGGAGTAAAGTATCAACGTGACTATTTTACTTCCTTTGCGGACAACGCAGGCGTCGTTCATTTGACGGCGAATAAGCGAAAGTCTATTGGCTTTGCGCTACATTTCTATAGAGATGAAAATATCAAGTCCTATCAGATCAAGGATAACGAAATAACGATCGAGGGGCGTTTGCCCGACGGTAAGGGCGGCGATGGAATGCGCTTTGCAGCGAAGATCAAGGTCATTGCAAAAGGTGGTTCGCTGATGAACTATGATAATCAGCTCGTGATAAAAAAGGCCGATGAGGCATTGGTTTTGTTTGTTGCCAGCACAGATTATTACGATCATGACCCAGTAGCGTACGTTACGGCAGAGATGGATAAGTTGAAAGGTAAATCCTACAAGCAATTAGCAAAGGCACATCAAAAGGCCTACGAGCCGTTATTCTCACGTGTAGATTTAAAACTTGCCCAAGATAGGAGTCAGGAATCGGTACCAACGCCTCAGCGGATAGCTAATTTCTATCAAGATCCAGCATCGGATCCGGGTTTGGCAGCACTGTATTATCAATACGGTCGATATCTGAGCCTATCGAGTGCGGCTCCAGATTTCCCAAATGCATTGCCACCGAATCTGCAGGGTTTATGGGCGCATCGTATCCAGACGCCATGGAATGGCGATTATCATTTGAACATCAATGCGCAAATGAACCATTGGGGCGTTGAAGTGAGCAACTTATCGGAATATCATAAGCCCTTTATCAATCTGATCAAAAAGATTGCGAAGGAAGGAGAGAAGACTGCGAAGGCGTATTACAATGCGCCGGGTTGGGTGGTCTACATGATCACGAACGTTTGGGGATTTTCGGCTCCCGGGGAGAGTGCCTCCTGGGGAGCGAGTACCGCGTCGGGATGGCTTTGCAATCATTTGTGGGAGCATTATCTGTTTACCCAGGATAAGGCGTATTTGAAAGAGGTATATCCTGTTCTGAAGGGTGCAGCGGTATTTTATAAGGCGACCTTAGTGAAGGATCCGAAGACTGGTTGGCTGGTTACTTCGCCTTCTATTTCACCGGAGAATGGCTTCAAGTTAGCCAATGGCAAGCGTGCTGCGGTGGTGATGGGGCCTACAATAGATAATCAAATTGTGCGCGAGCTCTATCAGGCTGTTATCGCTGCGGGAAAGGAGTTGGGTGAGGATGAAGCATTTTCTGATAGCTTACAGCAGGATTTGAAACTTATTCCGCCCGCTGTACAGATCAGTAAATCGGGCAGGGTAATGGAATGGTTAACGGACTATGAAGAAACAGATCCGGAGCATCGCCATGTTTCTCATTTATACGGGTTGTATCCGGCCAATTTTATATCACCTGTCAGCAGCCCGGAATGGGCTGAGGCGGCAAAGAAAACCTTAGCGGTTCGCGGCGACGAGGGGACAGGCTGGTCGCGCGCTTGGAAGATTTTGTTTTGGGCTCGACTGCATGATGGAGACCACGCTTTAGAGATCCTTAGACAGCTGTTGCGCCCGGCGACAGTCGGTGCGACTTCTTATTCGGGGTCGGGTGCCGGAACCTATCCAAACTTGTTCTGTGCGCATCCGCCTTTTCAAATCGATGGTAATTTCGGTGGTTCGGCGGGTATAGCTGAGATGCTGTTGCAGAGCCACGATGGCTATATTCATTTATTACCTGCCTTACCAGGAATTTGGAAGGATGGTGAACTGAAAGGTCTGAAAGCGCGAGGTAATTTCACTGTTGATATAAAATGGCGAAACGGTCAAGTTGTTGATTATCGTATTTCAGCGGCGAAAGCGGGAAACGTGAAAGTACTGGTAAATGGTGCACTACAAGACGTGAAAGTTTCCCTAATAAAATAACTATTGTTACATAGGTTTTTGACCCCTAAATTTCGTTGAGGTACTCAATGAATTTAGGGGTTCGTTATTTTAAACTTAACCTGAAAATAGGGTGTAAGTAATTTCTTTCTTCTATTTTTTTTCAATATAAAATAAGGATGATTATGATTAATATATTGAAAAATAGAGTTTTGGGATTTAGCCAGGCGATAGGTCTAGTGCTAATATCTATGGGTATAATCGCAGGCTGTACGCCGCGAAATGAAACCCCGAATATCGAGGGCGATACCTACCTCGTTGATTTGAATTTTTCGGGTTTTGAAACAAGAGTCCGTCCGATAACGTCCGGTCAAGCGGATGAGCATAGCAACGCTCTCAAAACGCAGGCACGGAATGTTGATGAATTTCCAACGACCTTGTATTATTGGTCCTTCGATGCAGCATCTCTTTTAAGCGACTACTATCAGCAGTCGGCAATTGCACTTTCCTTTTTTCCAGCCAGTACAGCGCACTCCTTTCTCAACGGTTTTCCGAATTCTGCTGTTTCAAACAAGTTGTTGGAAGCAAGGGTAGTAAGTGCGTTTATACTGCCCATTCCAGCGGCGGATATCCGACGTTTGGATAAGCTGAACGTTGAACTCGGCTTGAGCAAGTATAGTGCGCTAGGAGTTGAGCTCGAATATGGCTTTTCTCGTACATCAGTGTTGAGCTTAGTGGGAAAACAAATATCAATCCCAAAAGAACAGTTGGATTTTAGGAAGAACACGCTATCATTCGATCTTAGAGATTTATCTTTTCAGGATAAGGATACGATGTATTTATTTTTAAGCGTGAATCGGGTGCAGTACAGCGATAATAAACATTTTAATCGGAGCAGGTCCGCTGTTTGGGTAGATAATATACGAGTGTCGGGGATTCGAAATGTTCGGAACGATAAATTGAAGAACGACATACACTATTTTATTTTTGATCAGAAAAACAATTTGATTGTAGATCGCGGTAGTTTCGACGCTAAAAATAGTGCACAAAGTTTACGTGTGGAATTACCATTCGGAGAGTATAGTACTGCCACCGTCTACAATAATTCGGTGAACGATCCTTTTTTTCCTGAAGTTATCAATGCAAAGAATGACTTTTATCTCCGTGATAGTATGGAGCTCGATGGGCGTATCTTCGGTTCAATTGATACCTTTAAGGTCGATCGCTCGTTCTCCCAAAAGATAGCGTTGCGAAGAGCTTACAGTCAGGTTCGATTTGAGTTTACAGATGCTGTGGCTCCTAGTAGAGTAACTCAACTTCGCGTGTATCCTGCTCATCATCGCTATACATGGAATCCCTTTTCGATTGTGCTTCCCACGGCAGTAGAATCCAAACCACGGAAACCTTATTTAATCGATTTCAATGCTGTGCGAGAGAGAACGGTGGTATTCAACGAGTTTCTGGGGTTGGAAGCTATGGAAAGGGATCTGAAATATAGAGTCGAGGTGATGGAAGAGGAAAAGGTCTTGCGGACGTTTGAGGTGCAGGGTACTAGCAGGAACAATATGCAATTGGTTTTTAAAGGGCCCTTATTGCCACCTACGACTGGGTTTGGAGGTTTCGAAGTGAGTCTTCAAGAAGAATGGGATGGAGAGAAGGTGGTACAGTTTGACCATGATTAGGTTAATAGGAAGTGGAACCTTGCGGCTCCACTTCCGTTAATCACCAAATTGCATATGATTAACGCAATGTCTTTATGTAGTTATCGATGAAATTAGCTCGCTTTCGAAGGAAGATTTTCATATCCTTTTTCGCTGTCGGAAGATCGTTGCTGCCGAATTTCCAGATTGCAAAATCTTGCTTTTTAGATTCGCGGATGCTTGCGGCGTATTCTTCAATATAAGTGAGCAGGGCGTCTAGTTTGTTGTTTTTATAGTTCGTCCAAGTGGTTTTATAGAGTTGTACCACTTCGGGATCTTTCATGAAGATCTTGAAGAATTTGCTTCCAAGTCGGTTGTCAGTATCGCGTAGCAACGCTATGTCTACGTAATTGAAGTAGGTTTTCAAACCGTCATCATGTCCAAAGGCGGAATCAAAATCCCAGATTGGCCCCATGGTATATTTTCCATTGGCTTTTTTATGGATATAGGTGCTTTTAGGGTGATTGATTTCCATGTTGCCAACCAGCGTGTTAAGAATAGGGTAGTTGACGAGCTGCTGTTTGTCGAACAAATTGCCATATCCATTGTTAGGGAATTTGCTGTCGACAAGTAGTTTCTCGAAATCTTCAAATTCTTTTTTAATGCTGTTAAATTGTGCATCGGACTCGATATCTGGTGCCTTGATCATCATAGGTAGTTGTAGGGCCGCCGATTTAAATTTGAATTCTTCGTCGAAATAGGTATCCATCTCTAGAAGCACACCGTCATCACCGATATTGATGCGTGATGATTTTACTTCGACTTGTTGGGTGAGCATGTAATTTCCCAAGTACTGCCCATTTAGCGTAACATCAACAGGGACGATACTGTTGGTAAAAGGCATAGAGAGCTGCTGACCGACCTTCATGGCGATACCATTGCACATGAGGGTATAATCCTGATAGTTTGCAAGGAGTACCCAATCTTTGGCAGCAGGGAGTCCAAAATACTGGCGTTTTCATCCAGCTTCAGACGGTAAGGTTTTTTAGGAAAGAACCACGTGCTATTTCCACGACCTTTAATTCGTGTTTTCTTTTTGTCTAGGTCGGCTTGAACGGAATTTCCATTGATGCTTACCTCCGCATTTACATAATCATCTTTGCTCGTGATAGCAACTCCGCCATCTGTCGTGATGTAAACATGTGGGATCTTTGCAGCAATAGATTCGTCAAGCTCTGCTTTCTCATCAATATCCGGGACAGGATCGGACTCGGTTGGGCTTGTACAAGCCAGAAATAAACAGCATGATAACATACTGTAATAGATGTTTAGTTTCAATCTCATAGATGGTTGGTTTGGAATGTTAAAGTTACATCGCGCACGAGAGCGATTGGTCGGCGTTGACAATGTTGACTTTCCTTTTTTGGAAATGAGATATGTCTTTTGTCTTCCAATGGATTGGAATACAGGTGGTTATATGTTTGTTATGAATTGTTATTGAAAAAGGGAAATGGTATGGCGTTTTTGTGAGATATAAGATATGAGACAGGTTATTCGGTAAGGGGTTACCTAAAGTGCTTATTCAAGTAGAAATTTAATAAAGCGTTTTTAATTTATTAATACAATAAAAGTAAACTTGTTATATGGTACTTATTTTGGTTGTTGTTATACTCCAATTACTATTTTCTTGGCTTTACTTTACGAAGAGGTCGATGCGGGATGAGCGAGGAAAATTAATCAATATATTAGTTGTTTGTTGTTTATCAGTGATTATCGCTAGCTTCGCAAGGCCTAGTTTTGACAGTCCTGTCGCTCTATTTTATGCCGGAACAATTGGAGTTTGTATTATCACGCTGTCGCTTATTTACGTCAGAAATATCTTTGTTGAACGTAGAACGTCCGGCTATTTAATTCTTTTGGCTGTATTTCCTTTTATCCTGTTTATTGTTTTCCTGTTGTTATATGCGGGGTATGAAGCACAGATATTAGATAGTATTGTTCATTATTATTTAAATTGGATGTTCCACCAAGGTAAAAATGTCCTGCTCGCTTTGGTAGTGTTATATGAACTATCCTTGCTTTACGCAAAACGAGATCAGCTATCCTATTATCTTTCTTCGATTGATGGTCAGCTAGGGTTCTTGTTCGTGGCTTTAAAACTGGCCCTGGTCGCCTTTGTATTCCTGCGCGCATTCTTTGTCGGAGTGGAGACAATCGTGGAGTTTCCGGTACAGGAAACAGCGCTGCTGTTCTTGATTGGAATCTATTATACCTTGTATTTTAAAGGGCTGCACATCGCGGTTTCAAAATATCGGAAGATAATATTACCGGACGCCGAGCTAAAAAGTGGATATGCGCATCAAACGACCGTCCGTACTTGGAATAATTACATTGCAACAGCAGATAAATACATCATAGAGAAACGTCTGTTCCGGATGAAGAATTTTCATATCCGTGACTTAGCTGCCATCTTGGAAATAGATCCCAAAAACCTATCCATCATATTAGAGCAGGGCTTAGGTATTAGTTTTGAAGATTATTTGGACAAACATCGCATTCGTTATTTTGTGGATCATTGCCAGCATATCGATTGTTCTGCCAAAGGAATATTGAACCTTGCCAATGAAGCCGGTTTTGCGAATAAGTATAAGTTTTATAGAGCTTTCAGAAAGCAATACTCCGTGGACCCGCGAGAATACTTACGTCGAATGGATTTCAGTATGACATAGAGAATTTCATGTTTCCATTAAAACTCCAATAGGAGTGAAGGTTCGTGAGGAACTTTGAAAGTAGAGACGTTTAGATAAAAAAGAGAGGCTATCG